>MWDT01000123.1 GCA_002070825.1 Verrucomicrobia bacterium ADurb.Bin122 | reverse complement strand
GCGCGAGGGCGGTGGGTGAATTTACTTTTGCGCGGGGGCCGTGGCGGGCTTGTTCACGTCGTTCACCGATTGCTCAATGATGGTGGCGACGCCGCGCGGGTCTTCCTGATGTGCGACGTGGTGGCCGGGGAAGGTGCGGATGGTCCAGCCGCGGGCGACAGCGTTTTGCCAGCTCTTGTCCTTCTTCGCACGCCCGTCGGCGGACTGATCCTTCGGGACGAAGGCGACGTAGGTCACGGGCAGGGTGCGGGCGGCGGGGTTCTTGTAGGAGACGGGCGTGTTGAAGCACTTGATCGACTGGGCGACGCTGTGCGGCGGCTTGTCGCCGGGCTTTACCCAGGAGACCTGCATCATGCCGTCGACGGTGTTGGTGTTGGGCGGATTGCCGCCGAAGAGATCCCAGATGGACTGGCCGTCTTCGGGCACGGCGGCGTCGAGGTAGACGACATGCTTGATCCGTTCTGGGATGCGGTCGATTACGCCGGTGATGACCATGCCGCCGTAGCTGTGGCCGGTGAGGACGACGTCGTGGAGATCTTCGAAGAGGATCGTGTTTACGACGTCGTTGATGTGGGTCTGGAGGTCGATGTGCGGGCCGTTGAGGTGCATGCGCTCGCCGAGCCCGGTGAGGGTGACGCGGTACACGTTGTGGCCGTCGTCGGTGAGGCACTGGCCGGCGCGTTTCCACTCCCAGCCGCCGGCGGTGGCGCCGTGGACGACGACAAAGGTTTGCTTCGCGGGGGCATCGGCGGCGCGGGTGGCGCCGATGGCAACGAACGAAGAGACCAGGAGCAGGGCTGCGAGTCGGATTAGGTATTTTTTCATGGGCTAAACAAAGGGGGGCGGATCAGCGGGTTTCGGGGAACATGATCTGGGCGGTCTGCCAGAGGTAACGGCGCCAGTTCAGCCACTCGTGTCCGTGGGAACTGAGGACGGAAAAATTGCGCACGCCGTGGTCGGCAAAGACGGCGAGGGTGCGCATGCTGTTGAGGTAGGCGATGTCGGTCTCGCCGACGCCGAAGTAGATCGGCTGGACGAAGCGCTCGTTGATCTTGGGATCGGCGAGGAGCGGTTCGATGTTGGCCTTAAACACCTCCAGCTCGCGCGGCCAGTAGCCCGAGCTGAAAACGTAGAGCTCGCCGAAGGTTTCGAGGTGCGTGAGTCCGGTGTTGAGGACGACGAAGCCGCCCATGGAGAGGCCGGCGATGGCGCGGCTCTCGCGATTCGGGCGGGTGCGGTAGTGTGAATCGACGAAGGGCAGGATGTCTTGGATAAACTCGCGCGAGCAGGCGTCGTCCTCGCCGAGTTTGGGCGGCGTGCCAGTGAACAGGTCGCTGGCGTTTGGCATCACGACGATCATCGGGCGGGCTTTGCCGTCGGCGATGAGGTTGTCGAGGATGCGGTGGGTGAAGCCGCTCTTGGTCCAGTGGGTGTCGTTCTCCCCGCCACCGTGGACGAGGTAGAGGACGGGATAGTGCCGGTCGGAGGCGCTCGCGTAGTCGGGCGGGAGGTAGATGTGCATCTGCTTCTCCGCGCCGGCGGTGGAGCGGTACTTCACGACCTCGACGGTGCCGTGCGGCACGTCACGCTCGGCGTAGAACTGCTCGTCCTCCGGTGCGGGCAATGCTGGGAGCAACGAGATGGGCCGTGCCGGAGTCGGTGCGATATACATGCCGCCATCCTGGGGGCTGGGCAGTTTGCGGGGGGCGGCGGCATCCTCGGCTTGAAGCGAGAGGGCGAGAGGGATGATCAGCAAAAAGGGCGTGAGTTTCATGGCGTGGAAAAGGGATGGTGGTCGGGTGGGGCGGAACGAGAGCTGTGCTCAGGGAAAGTGGACGATCTGGGCGCTGCCGTCGTAGGTGGTCGTGCGGCTCGGTGTCGGTTTGCCGGTGCCGCAGAGCCGCACTTCAAAGCGGCGAGTTGGCGCCATGCCCGGGAAGGAGCCTTGCCGGGCGCCGAGCCGGAGGGTGCGCGCGGCGTCGTCCCAGGTGAGTTCGCAGGTGGCGCGCTCACCGTGTTCATAGGCGTAGGTCTCGCCGTCGTCCTCGTAGAGGGTAAACGTGGCGTCGGCGCCGGGATAGATGCGGAGCTCGACCGGCGCGGAGGGCTGTTCGCCGGTGTGTTGCACGACAGGGCCGAGCGGCAGGATGGAGCCGGCACGCACGAAGAGCGGCACGCGCTCCAACGGTGCGGCGACACGAAGCGTGCGGCCGCCGGTGGTATGTTCGCCGGTCCAGAAATCGTACCAGCCACCGCGCGTCTCAGGAAGGTAGACGGGCCAGTCCGCGACGTCGGGAGCGAGTACCGGTGCGACGAGCAGAGCGCGGCCGAACATGAACTCCGCGTTCTGGTCGAGCGCCTGCTGGTCGGCAGGGAAATCGAGCACGAACGGACGCATGAGCGTGGAGCCGGCGAAGCTCACCCGCGCGGCCTCGCTGTAGGTGTAGGGCAGCAGCCGGTAGCGCAGTTCGAGCCAGCGGCGGGTTTCCGACTCGAAGGTTTCCCCGTAACGCCACGGCTCGGTGTCGGTCTGGTAGCCGTGCACGCGCATGAGCGGCGTGAAGGTTGAGAACTGGAGCCAGCGCAGGAAACGTTCGCGGTACTCGGCGCTCGTGTACTGACCGGCGCCGGGACGGAAGAAGCCGCCGGTGTCGGTCGTCCACCACGGCAGGCCGGTGACGACGTAGTTGAGACCCGCGGCGACTTGGCGGCGCAGCGTTTCCCAACTGTGGCCGATGTCGCCGGACCAGGTGGCGGAGGCGTAGCGTTGCTGGCCTGGGAAGGCGCTGCGCGTGAGGATGAAGGCGCGGCGATCGGGTGCATCGCGGCGGAGGCCTTCGTAGGCGGTGCGACTGACGAAGAGCGGGTAGATGTTGCGCACGGTCTCGCCCGGCCCGAGGTGCGTGCGGCGGCCGGCGAGGTCGTCGTTCTCCGGCTCGGTGGCGTCGAGCCACCAGGCGTCGATGCCGAGCGGGACGAGCCGGGTGCGGAAGTTTTCCCAGTAGAAAGCGGACGCGGTGGGGTTGAAGAAATCGACCCAGTCGGTGCCGGGGATGAAGAGACCGCGCTCCACGAACGCCCGGCCGACCTCGGACTTCGGGTCGACCTTGGACCAGACCGAAAGCATCAGGCGCGTGTGCGAGTCGTGGAGTTGGCGCATCATCGCGGCCGGATCCGGGTAGTCGGCCTCGTCGAAGCGCATGGCATTCCAGCCATGGCGGCCCCAGTACTGCCAGTCCTGGACGATCACGTCCATCGGCAGGCCGCGGGCGCGGAACTCGGCGGCGTTTTCCAGCAGCTCGGCCTGGCTCTTGTAGCGCTCGCGGCAATGGATGTAGCCGAGCGCCCAGCGTGGCATCAGCGGCGCCGCTCCGGTGAGCTGGCGATAGGCGGCCGTGATCTCGTCGCCGTGGCCGGCGATCACGACGTAGTCGAGCGCCTCGGCCACCGGGGAACGGAACTCCGTGAGCGCCGCCGCGGGGCGGAAACTCAGGGAGGGCTGATCTTCTTTCACTCCGACCACGCGGACGGTGTGCTCGCCGGCGGCGAGTTCGGTGAACCAGCTCGTGGTCGGCGGCAGCCAGAGATTCTCGAAGTCGACGACGGTGCGGCCGTCGATCTCGACGTGCCAGCGACGCGCCATCTTCTGGCCGACATCGAGGAAGAAGGCCTGGCGCCCGCCCGCGGTGATGGTGAACCGGCCGGAGAAGATGCCTTCGTGGCGCACCTCGCGGCGCGTGCCCTCGGTGGTGGTGACATCGACGGCGGTGCTCTCACCCTGCTCGGTGGCGGCGGAAAGCGGGATGCGTTCGCCGGCCGGATTGAATTCGGTGAGACCGTAGTTGTGCCAGAGCAGGCCGAAGCCGCGGCTGGAGACGATGAACGGGATCGCGATCTGCGTGTTCACCTGCGTGAGGCGGCGTGGCAGGGAACGCACATCGAGGAAACCGTCTTGGAACTGACCGAGTCCGAAGAGGCGCTCATCGGCGGGCGAGTCGAAAGACTGGGCGACGGACCAGGTGGGTTCGCCCTGCACGGTAGCAGGCTCGACCCGCCGGGAACCGGCGAGCTCGCGCAGGAATATCCGACCCGTGGAATCGGCAAAAGTGAGGGTGCCGGTCGCGCGGTCGACGGTGGCGCGCAGGTGTGGCAATTCGAGTGCGAACTCCTGCCCGGATTCGTGGACGGTGGCGGCGGGCGCGGGGAGTTTTTCGGAAAGGATGAGGCTGGGGGCCGGGGCCTTGGTCTCGCGTGTGAAACGGACGCGGACGGCGTTGTCCAACAGCGGTTGGAGCGTGAGCTGTCCGCCGTCGATCTCCAGTGCCACGGTGCGGGGAGCCGCGGCTGGCGCGGCGCGCAGGCCGGCGAGCGCGAAGCCGCAGGTTAGCACCAAGGTTGAGAGCAAGGAGATCGGGCGGAGCATGAAGTGGGTGGCGGTGCGGCTGGGACCGTGTGGGGCGGTCCCAGCCGTGATATCCGCTTACGCGAGAGGCAGGCTTACTTCGCGTCCTTGGCTTTCAGGAAGCCGTTGTGGTCGAGCCAGTGGGTGAACGGTTCGAACCAGTAGTAGGTCGGGTGGCCGGGGTAACCCATGCCAAAGCCATGGCCGCCATCCTGGTACAGGTGGAGTTCGACCGGCTTGCCGGCGTCGAACCACGACTTCACCACGCCGAACTCGCCCTTGAAGAGGAAGTCGTCGGCGGCGATGGCGGTGAACATCGGCGGAGCATTCTTTGGCACTTCGACCGCGCCCATGCCGCCGTAGATCGGGGCGATGAAGGCGAGCTTCATCTTCTCCGACTTGAGCGTGCAGTGCATGGTGAGACCCGCGCCGGCGGAGAAGCCCATCATTCCGATACGGTCGGTGTCGATGCCCCATTCCTTGGCGTTCTTCACGATCAAGGCATAGGCGGCCTCGGCGTCGGTCAGTTGGTTGCTGAGATCCCATGCTGGCGGGCGGGGCTTCTGGGCGGCGGGCTCGCCGGGTTTCGGCGTCATCGCGGAGAACATGCTGGTCATCGACTCCTTCAGGCCCTCGAGGGTCGGAGGCGTCGGGATGAGCCGGTACTTGAGCACGAAGGCGGCGACGCCGCGCTCATTGAGAGCCTTGGCGATCTTCCAGCCTTCGTTGTTGATCGACAACCAGCGGTACCCGCCGCCGGGCGCGACGATGACTGCGGTGCCGTTGGCTTTCGCGGGATCGGGGAGATATGGCGTAAGCGTAGCCGTGGAGACGTTGCGCACCATCGGCTCGCCCCACTGGCGGAACCAGCTTTCGGAGGCGGGTTGGTCTTTGACGCCGCCGGTGCCGAGCGGGATGGCGTTGGGCTCGGCGGGAGCCTCGAACGGGAGGATCGTGCCGTCGTCCGCAAAGGCGGACGCGGCAAATGCGAAGACCGAGGCCAGGGCGGCGGCTTTGGTCAGTTTGAGAAGCGTGTGATGCATGGTTGGGGATGTTTTAGTTTTTGAGTGGGGGAGTGGTTTACGGTGCGGATGCCGGCGTGAGCGTGGCGGCATAGCCACCGGCTGGGGCGAGCGTCAGCGTGAGCGTGCCGTCGGCGCGGACGGTGGAGGACGTCTCCGCGAGCTCGGTCGGCGTGACCGCGGACGCCTGAGTGTCGGCAAAGGCACGGAGCTTCCAGTCGCCGGCTCCGAGGAAGGAGAGCGGCACGGTGAGTGTGAGCGGGGCGTCGCCGTTCATCGCGGCGAGGTACCAGCGGGTGCCGGCGCGCCGGGCGATGACGACGTGCTGCGCGACCTCGGCGGAGAGGACCACGGTCTCGTCCCACACGGTGGGCAGGCCGCGGAAGAACTCGACGCCGGGTTGACCGCGGTAGTTGTCCGGGTGATCGCAGAGGCAGAGCAGCGGGCTGAAATAGACGACGGTCTCCGCGAGCTGGCGGGCGCGGGTGCCGACGACCTGGGCCGGCTCGGTGACCTTGAAGTCGGTCTTTGTGCGATTAAGGAAACCGCCGGGCGTGAAGTCCATCGGCCCGAGCAGACCGCGGGTGAACGGCAGCGTGATGGTGTGGAGCGGCGTGCAGGAGTCGGCGAGCCACGGGATCTTGTTGTACTCGTTGCCGAGCACGCCCTCCTGCGTGATGTAGTTGGGCCAGGTGCGCGCGAGACCGGTCGGCTTGTAGGCGCCGTGGAGGTCGACGAGCAGCTTGTGCTTCGCGGCGGCGGCGAGCACGTCGGCGTACCAGCGCACGGTCTCCTGGCTGTCGCTGTTCATGAAATCGATCTTCACGCCGGCGAAGCCCCAGTCGGCGACCTGCGTGAACACCTTGTCGAAGCCCTGCCGGTCGAGATCGTGCGAGTCGATCCAGAGCAACAGGTGGACGTTGCGCTCGCGGGCGTAGGCGACGAGTCCTGGGATGTCGACGTGCGCGGCCGGCTTGGTGAGGTCGGCCTTCGGGTTGTTCATTGGCTCGTACCAGAACCAGTCGATGAGCTGGTAGGAGAAGCCCATCTCGGCGGCGAAATCGATGTACTCCTTGTGTGAACGCGTGTCGCCCCGGGAGTTGAGGCCCTTGAAGTCGGGCTGGGTCGGGTTCGTGCCGGTCCACCAGGAATCCCAGGCGGTGATGCCCGGTTTGATCCACGAGGTGTCGGCGAGCTGC
>MWDT01000122.1 GCA_002070825.1 Verrucomicrobia bacterium ADurb.Bin122 | reverse complement strand
TTCGTGTGATTCGCGGAAAACCGCCTGATCCGGGAGGGCGTTTCCTGCAATTCGTGGATCAACTCCTTGCGCTGGCGACGCCCTGCGGCACGGGCTGCGCAAGCGGGCTTGCCAGTCGGGAGCCCGTGGTGGAGTGTCGCGCGTTCGCGGTCTTCGGCCATGACCAAATCCACCAAGATATCTTACGTCCTCATCGCGCTGCTGCTGCTCATCGTCTGCGTGATGCACCTGGCGACGCCGTTTATCACCGTCCTGTTCTCCTATTTTGCGCTGCGCAAACTGCGCTTTGGCCGGCGCGGCAAGACGCTGGCCGTGGTGCTCTTCCTCATCCTGGTGGCCGCGCTCGGCACCGGGACCTTCATCTTCGTAAAACAAGCGTACGTCGCCATCCCCAAGATCGTGAGCACCACAGTGCCGACCATCCTGGAGCAGGCCCGGCTGTACGGCATCGAGCTCCCGTTTAGCGACTACGCCGGGTTAAAGGCCTTCGTGGGCGAAAGCCTGGGCGAACAGCTGGCCAACATCGGCAAATATGCGACGGAGGCCGTGATCACGATCGCCTCGCTGATCATCGGCATCGTCGTCGCGGTGAGTTTGTTCCTTGATGCACGGTTCCAGTTGGAGCCGGAGAAGCAGGCGATCGACGACAACATCTACGCCTCGGTCTGGAAGGAAGTGGGGGCTCGTTTCAAAACCTTCTACCACAGCTTCGACACCGTGATGGGCGCGCAGATCGTGATCTCCGCGATCAACACCACCCTCACCTCCGCCTTTCTGCTCTGGAACGGCTTCCCGCACATCCCGGTGATCATCGTGATGACCTTCCTGTGCGGGCTGCTGCCGATCATCGGCAATCTGATCAGCAACACGCTGATCGTGGGCGTGGCCTTCACCCTCTCGCCCAACACCGCGCTGTGGTCGCTGGTGTTCCTCGTCGTCCTCCACAAGCTGGAATACTTCCTCAACAGCAAAGTCATCGGCGACCGCATCAAAAATCCGATGTGGCTGACGCTGCTCGGGCTGATCATCGGCGAGACATTGATGGGCATCCCCGGCATGATCCTCGCGCCGGTGGTGTTGCACTACATCAAGGTCGAAGCCTCCAAGAGCCGTTTCAACTAATGCCCTATCGCATCGCCAAAAGCTTCACGGTCGAGAGCGGCCACATCCTCAGCAAGCACCCCGGCGCGTGCCGCTTCCCGCACGGGCACAGCCGCACCGTCGAAATCGTGCTCGTGGCCGACACGCTCGACGCCCACGACATGGTCTGCGATTTCAAGGCCGTGAAATGCGCCGCGCAGGCGTTCGTCGAACGCTTCGACCACAGCATGGCGCTCAACACCGACGATGCGAAGTTTGCCGATTATCAGGCGATGTACGGCGAGCGCATCATCCCCTTCCCGCACACCGATCCGACCAGCGAGGCCGTGGCCCGGTTTGTCTTCGACCACGTCAAGGCCGCCCTCGCCGCCCTCATGCAACAGCAGGCCCCCCAATATCCCGTCCGCCAGACGGTGCGGCTGGAGCGCGTGCGCGTCACCGAAACCGCCAGCAGCTGGGCGGAATACTGGGAATGAGACTTGCTAGGTGGACAATCGGCGCCGTTAAGGCCTATTGAGTCCGCTCACTTTTTCGCGATGTCCGATCTCACCGATCTCTATCAACAGGTCATCCTCGACCACAACCGGCGCCCGCGCAATCGCGGCAAACTGCCCACGGCCAACCGTGTGGCCCACGGCGACAACCCGACCTGCGGCGACCAGTGCAGCGTGTACATCCGGCTCGAAGGCGACCGCATCGCCGAGATCGGCTTCGACGGCTCCGGCTGCGCCATCTCGCAGGCCAGCGCCTCGCTCATGACCACGCAGCTCAAGGGCAAGACGGCGGCCGAGGCCCAGGCACTCTTCGACAACTTCCACCACATCGTGACCACCGGCGAAGCGCCCGAGGAAATCAGCGACGTCGCCGCGTTTGCCGGCGTACACTCCTTCCCCGCACGCATCAAATGCGCGACCCTCGGCTGGCATGCCGCGCTCAACGCACTCAAAAGCGAGCCCACCGACGCCTCCACGGAATAACCCATGAGCACACCCGACTGGGCCGCGCTGCGCGCCGACTTCCCCACCCTGCACCAGGACGTCAACGGAAAGGCCCTCGTCTATCTCGACAGTGCCGCGACCGCGCAGAAACCACGCGTGGTGCTCGATGCGTTGCAGGATTTCTATCTCAACCACAACGCGAACGTCCACCGCGGCCTGCACGCGCTCTCGATGCGCGCGACCGATTCCTACGAGGCCGCCCGCCTGCGCACGGCAAAATTCGTCGGCGCGGCCGATCCGGCGGAGATCGTCTTCACCCGCGGCACCACCGAGTCGATCAACCTCGTCGCCTCCAGTTGGGGCGCCGCCAATCTGAAAAAGGGCGACGTCGTGCTCATCACCGAAATGGAGCACCACAGCAATCTCGTGCCATGGCAGCAGATCGCCCTGCGCACCGGCGCCACCCTGCGCTACGTGCCCGTCGTCGGTAGCGATGCAGAGCTCGGGCTCGATCTCGACGCGCTCGACCGCCTGCTGACGCCCGAGGTGAAGCTTTTCGCCTTTGGCCACGGCTCCAATACGCTCGGCATCGTCAACGACGCCGCAGACCTCTGTGCGCGCGCCCGCAAAGTCGGAGCGATCACCGTCGTGGATGCGGCACAGACCATCGGCCACCAACCGGTGGACGTGCGTGCGATCGGTTGCGACTTCCTCGCGTTTTCCGGCCACAAGATGGCCGGCCCCACCGGCATCGGCGGCCTCTACGGACGCAAGGCGCTGCTGGATGCGATGCCCCCGTACCAGCTCGGCGGCGGCATGATCAGCGTGGTCGATTTCTTCGAGACCAAGTTCAAACCCTCGCCCGAACGCTTCGAGGCCGGCACGCCCAACGTCGCCGACGCCGTCGCGCTCGTCGCGGCGATGGATTACCTTGATGCCGTGGGCCGCGAGGCCATCGCCGCCCATGACCGCGAGCTCGCCGCCTATGCCGCGACCGCGCTCGCCGAGCTGCCCGGCATCCGCATCCTCGGGCCGCGCCCAGGACAACCCCGCGCCGGCCTCGTGAGCTTTGCGCTTAAGGACGCCCATGCGCACGATGTCGTGACCTTTGCCGATCAGGACGGCATCGCGCTGCGCGGTGGCCATCACTGCAACCAGCCGCTGATGAAAAAACTCGGGCTGCCGAGCAGCACGCGCGCGAGTTTTTATCTCTACAACACGCGCGAGGAAGTGGACCGGCTGATCGTCTCGCTGCGCCGCATCGTGAAGTTCTTCAGCGGCGTCTGAGGTCCGGCCTCAGAGATCCTGCCAGCGCACGCACGCGACCTCGCGGGCGGCGTCGACCCTCACGAGCGCCGGCACGGCCTGCTTGCAGGCCGCGGTGGCATGAGGGCAGCGCGGATGGAAGGCACAACCGGCGGGCGGGTTGATCGGCGACGGCGGGTCGCCCGCGAGCACGATGCGCTGGCGGCTGCGCTCCTTGTCAGGATCGGCCGTGGGGATGGCACTCACGAGCGCCCGCGTATACGGATGGCGAGCATGGTCGATCACTTCGACGGCGGGCCCGACCTCGACGATTTTCCCCAGGTACATCACGGCAACGCGGTCGGAGATGTGTTTCACAACGGACAAATCGTGCGCGATGAAGATCAGGCTGAGATTCATCTGGCGAACGAGCTGCGCGAGCAGGTTGAGAATCTGCGCCTGGATGGAGACATCAAGGGCCGAGACCGGTTCGTCGGCCACGATCACGCGCGGTTTCAGGGCCAGCGCGCGTGCGATGGCGATGCGCTGCCGCTGCCCGCCGGAAAACTCATGCGGGTATTTCTGCATGAACCGGGGCGCGAGGCCGACCAGCTCCATCAGCTCGGCCACACGCGCCGGGATCTCCGAGTCCGCGCAGACGGCGTGCGCGTGCAGCGGCTCGGCGAGCGTCGCATAGACGGACATGCGGGGATTGAGCGAGGCAAACGGGTCTTGAAAAACCATCTGCATGTCGCGCCGCATCGCGCGGACCTCGCCCGCGCGGCTCGCCGTCAGATTCTTCCCTTCGAGGAAAACCGTGCCGCCGGTCGTAGGCACGAGCTGCATGATCGTGCGCGCGAGCGTGGATTTGCCGCAGCCGGACTCGCCCACGAGGCCGAGCACCTCGCCCCGGCCCACGGAAAGCGTGACGCCATCGACGGCCTTCACCGCGCCCGTCTGGCGCTTGAAGAGCGTCCCCTGGTAAACGGGGAAATGCGTCTTCACGTCGCGGAGCTCGAGGATCGGGTCGGCCATGGTCAAAGTTCTCCCCGGGCGACGCGGCCGCAGGCGTGCCAGTGGGCCGGCGCGCACTCGGAAAGAGCGACGGGCTCGGCCCGGCAACGATCCGAGGCAAACTCACAGCGTTGGGCAAAGGCGCAGCCCGGAAGCGGCTTTGACACGTCGGGCGGCAGGCCGGGGATCGTGTAAAGCTCGGCGCCCTTCTGCTGGAGCGCGGGGATGGAACGCTGGAGCGCGCGCGTGTACGGATGGCGCGGCTCGTAGAAGATCTGGCGGACGCCCCCCGACTCCACGACGCGGCCGGCGTACATCACGAGCACCCGGTCGCACAGGCCGGACACCACGCCGAGATCGTGCGTGATGAAGATGACCGCCATGCCGAGCTCGCGCTGCATCTTTCGAATGAGCTCCAGAATCTGGGCCTGCACGGTCACATCGAGGGCCGTGGTCGGCTCGTCGGCGATCAGCAGCTCCGGCTGGGTGATCAACGCCATCGCGATCATCACGCGCTGGCGCATGCCACCTGAAAACTCGTGCGGATAGTAGCGGATGCGCCGGGCGGCATCGTTGATGCCGACGGCCTCCAGCATCGCGAGGGCGCGCTTCATCGCCTCGGCGCGCGAGATCTTCTCATGGATGAGCAACGGCTCGATGAGCTGCTCGGAGATCCGCATGTACGGATTGAGCGACGTCATCGGATCCTGGAAGATCATGGAAACGCGTTTTCCACGGATCGTGCGCGCCTGGGCCGGACGGCAGTGCAACAAGTCGATGCCATCGAACATCGCGGTGCCGCTGGCAATCCGTCCGGGCGGCTGCGGGATCAGCCCCATGATCGAATAACAGGTAACCGATTTGCCGGAACCGGACTCACCGACGATGCCGAGCGTCTCTCCGCGCTCGACGGAGAAACTCACTCCATCCACGGCCCGGTAAACGCCGGAGCGCGTGTGGAAGTGTGTGCGGAGATCGGTGACGGTCAGCAGAGCCACGGGGTGACGGTGTTCTCGCGCCTGGGTGCGGCAACGCCAAACTCAGCGGCGCACGACGGGGGCCTGAAGCCCGAAGCGCCGGGCCATCGGCTCCCAGAGTGCGAGCGCATCGCCCGCACTCGCGGCCAGCTCGGCGGGCACTTCGTACGTGTGCGTGAGCGCCGGACGCGTCTGGCCGGGGCGGACCAAGCCGAAGCGCTGCTTCGTCTCCGAAAGCGCGACCTCGCGGTCGGCCTCGGGCGTCTCCGACAGCACGAGAAAGACGTCGATGTAGGCGAAGCGGCAATCGAGGAAGAAGCGGTCGCGGTCGCGCCCGGCCGGCGGGAGCGGCACGAAGCGGTGCACGCACGGCCACTCGCGGGCGAGTCCGGCCAGGTTGCCCTCGCCCACCAGCGTGAGCTCGGCATCGCGGCGTCCCTCGTGGATCGCCTGCAAAAGCGGGCCGGCCTGTGCAGCGAGCACGGGATCGTCGGGGAGGCGCACCCACACGCGCGTGCGGCGGGGCAGCGCGGACCAGCCGCGGACGGCGCAATCCTCCGCGAGCAGGTCGCGTTTCGCCTCAAGGCGGAAACGAAGATCGGGGTTGTTCTGAATCTTCCAGCGGTCGTGCGTCCAGAGCCAGGAGGCGCACATGTTCTCGTCGTCGGTGAGGATGCGCTCGAGCCAGCGATTGAGGGCAATGGTCACGCCCACGGTGGTGCCGTCATGCTCGATGGGCTCCGAACAAAAATCGACGCGCCAGAATCCGCGCCTTCTCGGGTAAAACACGCGCAAATCGGCGTGGTGTTTCTCGACGAGCAGGCCGGGCAGCTCAGTGACGGAGCAGACGCGCCCGCACAGCGTGAGGAGCGCGCCGCGTTGTCCGGTGTTTTGGTCGAAGAGCAGGCCGACGTTGCCCTTGTTGCGGAGGATGCCCATCGCGTCGCCCAGGCCCTCTCGACGTGCGAGCAGGTGCATGCCGAAGCGGCTGCGGGTTTCGAGCATGAAGGCGTTGAGCGCGGGATTGTCCAGGGGGCGGAAGAGGATGCCGAACTCCGGCATCCGAATCGGGTGCGACAATAGCCCGAGCCAAGTCTGCACCTCCCAGTAGGCGAAATGAGCCGTGCCAAACACGGTCGCGCGGGGAGATTGCTGGTACTCGGCGAGCCACGTGGTGACGCCCGGCGTCAGGCGGCCGATGCGGCGGATGCGTTTTTCAGAGAGAAAAGGAGCGGCGAGCGAGAGCATCGCGGTCTCGCCGAGACGGCGGCAGCTCTCGCGGCACATGCGCCGATGCCACGCCAGGGGCCGGTCGGGGAACGCGTGGCTGAAGTTTTGCGTGCCCATGTAGCGGCGCTTTTTGAAAAGCACGTACATGAGGTCGCCGAGCCCA
>MWDT01000121.1 GCA_002070825.1 Verrucomicrobia bacterium ADurb.Bin122 | reverse complement strand
GGCGGGGGGCGTTGCCTTGGCGGGCTTCGTCGACCATGGGGCGGCCAAAGCTGGCGGCTCGGTGCTGATGGCGCTGGGCGGCTTCAAGGTGGTTTCTTCGCTGATGTCGTCGGGCCCCAAGAAAGAAGAGAAGAAGCCCGAGATGACGGGCAAGAAGCGCCCCGGCATGCGGGCGGTTGTGGAGGACGTGGGCGAATACGACTCCGTGGCCGAGGGGTACGACGGGGTGGGCGAATACGACGACGTGGGCGAATACGACGACGTGGCCGGCGAGCTGGAAGCCGGCGGCGACGTGGACGCCGTGGGCGAGTACGACGACGTGGGCGAATACGACGCCGTGGGCGAATACGACGACGTGGGCGAATACGACGACGTGGGCGAGTACGAGGCGGCCTTAGCTCACAACGCTAGGGCGAACAACGACAGCAACAGAAGAGAACCGGAGAGAACCAATGAGCGAAGGTCAAGGCAGCAACGGGGGCATGGGCGCAGTGGTTGACGACGTGGGGCGCCGCGGGCGGCGGCGGCTGGCGCCGGGGCAGGCGGCGGCGATGGCGCAAACGCGCATCCCCAAAGCCCAGGGCGAGAACGTCAACGCTTATCCCTACTATTCGATCATCCGCTACCAGCTGACGATCACCGCGGGCCCCACGCCGGGGAGCTTCATCTACAACCTGGCCAAAGGCGAGACCCGGCGCGCCTTCGGGTACGCCATCGGTGACCAGATGGGCGTCGCGGGCTTCCCCGGAACCCAGGTGGCGAACGATCTGGATACCAACCTCGTCAACAAGAGCCAGACGAACAGCGGCCAGACGGTGCGCGCCCGGGGGATTTCGGTCTATGTCCCCAGCGACAGCGATCCGATCTTGCTCAAGCTGCTCTCGGAGCGGCTTTCCATCACCCTCGCCATGAACGGCGAGGAAAACAAATTCCGCTTGGGGCGCCTGGGCTTCCTGCCCGGCGGCGGCGGTCTCAACGGGGGCGGTAACTCGGTCCTCACGAAGCCGGGCGTCTACGATCAGCAAACGCTGGTGGCTTTCGGCGCAAACGGGCTCCCCGGCCGCGAGAACTTCTATCCGCTCCCCTTCCCCGTGATTTGGAAGCGGGCGGGCCAGGCTGACTCGACGCTGGTGCTCATCACCGAGCTTCAAAAGACGATCAACTTCCGGCTGGATTCGCGCCTCGCGGGCGGCGTCGACTCCGGTATCGAGGCGTGGGCCCCGCCCAGCGTTGAAGGCGAGGTCGGCACGTACGTGGATCTCGTGTTCCGCCTCCATACCGTCCAGGTGGCGAAGCGCTCGGTGAACCTCTGATGGCCCGGGGAGACGCCACGACGGGGCAGCGGCGCGGCGCGGCGCCTCCCCGGCCCCGTCCGCTCGATACCCCGGTGGGGGGTGTGCAGTTCTATTCGCCTTTCTACGCGGGGCGGGCGGATAAGGTTTACAAGCCTGAAGGGCTTACCACGATTCCGCCCCTCACCACGGCAAACCCTTTCAAACTGGAATGGGGGGTTGATTGCGACGTGTTGGGCCTGTACCTGCTGGGGTGCGACCCCTCGGGGGCGTTGTCTACGCCGAATGAGGCAACCTCGCGCCTCGCGTTGCAAGTGGACATTCAAGGGCGTAAGAACTTTATCACCGATGGTGTTTCCTCGGTGTTTCTCAACTTCGGGGCGTTGTGCCATTTCGGCTCGCCCTGGTTTCCTACTCGCCTGAAAGCGAAAGCTGGGGATACGTGGTCGTTCACGGTGAAGAACCTGGACAATACGTATACCCTGCTCCCTGAAATTTGCCTCGCTGTCCGGCAGCGCAAGGGGAACCCTTTTGGCCAGCGGCCCACGGGGCGGCGGCCTGACCCCTCGCGGGGGCCGGGCTCGCCTCCGTTCGGGCTGAGTGCAAACGCGAACCCTTTTTTTCAGGGGGGTGCAAATTGGATCGTGAAGCCGCAAAACCTGACGACCCTTCGGCCGGGGTCGACCTCGGGGCCTCTCCAGGTCCAGTGGCCGATAGACGGCATGGTGCAGGGGCTCTACCTGAACGCTTGGGACCCCTCGAATACGTCGCTCTCGTTCGAGGCGTATAACAAGCTCCAAATTCAGCTAGACCGGCGCGGCGAAACGGTGCTGGTGAGCAACGGGCAAGCGGGGGATTTCGCGAGCTTCGGGGCGTTGTGCCCTGCGTCGGTGCCCTATTTCCCTCTCCGCTATCCGGTCAAGAGTAACGAACACTGGTTGGTTACCCTGCGGAATGTGGACACGTCGCTGGTTCAGGGGATCGTCCCTGAAGTCGCGTTCGCGGTCTACAGCAAGGATGCCGTTTGAAACCCGGGGAGCGACGCGGGGCGCCTGCGCCGGCTCGGCCTGCTCCTGGTGGTGGGGCTCGTCCAGCTGCGCCGGCTGCGGCTCGTGGGCCTGCGCCGGCTCGTCTCCCCTCGGCTCGCCAGGGCCGCAACGTGCGGGAGGGCCTGGCCCATGAGCAAGGGGTTTCCACCGATGGGCTGTGGTGGAAAGAAAGGAGCGCCTGGGCCCGGGGGACAACGGAACAAGAGCTGTTCATCCTAACGGGCCGGTCGTGTATCGACATTTACCAGCGTCCTCTCTCGCTGCTCGAAGCGCCGACAAAGGCGATTCTGCGGGCCTATGCGCTCGGGGGCGAGGTGGAGGTGTTGCTCGCTGAAGCGGGCATCGAGCTGGGCGTAAAAGCGGGGCGCGTGCTGCGGGTGAGAGACCGCTATGCGCCTCGGGTGCGCCTCACGCTACAGCTGATCTCGCCAGGCCCCTTCTTCGACCCTGCTCCGGTGAACCTGGCTTGGCTGGCGTCGGCTTTCGGCATGTCCTCTTCGCTGCCTGCGGTTTACACCGGGGTAGCGCAACCTCTGAGCGTCCAGAGTTTCCAAGTCCATTCGGGCCCCTGCGGGCTCGCTGACTTTAATTTGCTCTGGGACGTGGGGGCGGCTGCGCCGGCTTATGTCGGCCTGTACGACACAAACGCGGGCCTCTTCACGAATGGCACCTTGCGGGCGCGTTGGTACGTGCAGCCGGGGCAACAGATCGCGTTTCGGTCGCTGTCACCCCTGGCCTTTCGCGAGCAACCTGTTGCGTTCGCGGCGGCCGATCTGGCGCACACTCCTTCGGCGGATACGGCGTTGTCCTGGTGGGGGCAGATAGACCTAACCTCTGAGGTCGAGTCGATCTTAGACCCTCTGCGCCGGCTTGGCCGGCGTCTCGGGGGGTCCTCCCCCCCCCTCGATGGGTCTTCGATGGTCCGGGGCGCTCGTAGCGCCGACACGAGCGGCCAGCGAGTCCGGCCCCCTCTAAGGGGGCCTCCGTCGCGACCGACGGGTCGCGGTGTTTCGTCGTGGCACCCCCCCGCCATCTCTGGGCGCTCGTCAACGGTGGCGCTGGGGCTCGTCGTCGCTTTTGTGCGCCTGGTAGGGCGTTGTGCGACAGCTTCCCAAAAGCTTTCGTACGGTTCGCGTTTTCTGCGGGTTTCTGGGGTAGCGGGGCCTCCAGGACCGCCCAAACCGGCCCGCAAGTAACACGGGCCGAATAAACGCTTTTGGGGGCAGGGGTGACCCGGGGCAATTTGTCCCTGTTGCTCGTGTCTCGTTCTGGACATTTCCAGGCAGACAAAAGAGCATCGCCCTGGGTCCCTACTTCGCGGGCGGGGCTCCAGGGCGAACGGAACAGACGAATGCAGAGTAAGGGACGCAAGGGAGCCGGTCAATCTGACGGGGCCCCTATCCATGACATTTTGAGACCCACCCCCCCCGATCCTCCAGGGGTGTACGTGCTGCGGTTGCCTACCCGGGCTCCAGCTGCTCCAGCTGCGCCGGCTGCACGCAAGCTGCCGCGCTCCGGGGCGCTCGCCCTGGTGGGGCTGCGGTGCGATGCGCTGACGGTCGGCCTGGTGGTCGAGCTGGACACGCTCAAGCTCTGCGACTGGCGCGAGGCGGCGGCGACAGATGAGGGCGGCTCGGGCGTTGTGCGCGTGCCTCTGGCGGGCTGGGTGGCGGATTGGGAGCGCTCGGGGGGCCGGGGCCTGGTTGAGCTGGCGGTGCGCCGGCTGCACGCGGGCAAGCTGGCGTTCTCGAACGGCGATTTGCGCGGGGTGTTGGAGGAACGGCCGCTAGCTGGCTGCCATGTCGAGGTGACGTTTAGCGCGGCGTTCCTGGCGACGAACACCCTTGAAACGGCGGTGGCGTATGCGCTCGCGGTTGCGGCGCGTGCGGGGCTCGTAAAAGAGGCGCGCCTTCGTCGCGTTGATCTTGCGGCTGATGTCGCGGGCTTTGACTTCCGCGAGGCTGATCGGCGGTCGTTCGTCATGCGCGGGCGCTCGAAGATGACCGAGTTTTGTGAGCTACCCTCGGAAGATGCCCCGGACGTGCGGGTCCATGGGGCGTCGCTGAAGGTGACCGGGTACACGATTTCTCCGGGGGGCGCGGTGATGTGCAGGGTGTACGACAAACGCGAGCATCTTGCGGCCATCGCCCCGGAGAAAAGGGAGGGTGAAGAAACCATTTGGCGGGCGAACGGCTGGCTCGGTGAGGGGCCGGTGGTGCGCGTAGAATTTCAGCTGCGCTCTGAGGCGTTGCGGTCGTTCGGCCTGGTGGACCCCTCGCGCCTCTCGGGGGCGTTGGATGCGCTGTGGCAGTATTTGACGCGGGAGTGGGTGCGGCTGGTCGATCTGGACGACAAAGCGGACCGCTCGCGCTGCCGCGTTGACGAGCGGTGGGCGCTGCTCCAGGCGGCGCAATTTCACCATCGGTCGGACCCTGCGGCGCGGCAGTTTTTCCGGCGCGGTGCGACGGTGAAACATGCGCTCGGAACCTGGCTCTCTTTCGCTGGCGCCCACGGCGCGCTCGACGGGTTGCGCTTCGATCTGCTGCCTGAGTCGGTCTCGGACAAAGACGCACGGCGCTCGCTGGCGGCGATGTTGAATCGCCTAGCTGTGGGCGGGGCACAGATGGCCTTTGAGCGTCTGATCTCTGTCGAGGGCTCGGCACGGGCGGCGGTCGCGTACCTAGCTCAGCGCATCGCGTACACGTTGGCGCGTTCGGCAGAGCTGGGCGGGGGTGCGGTGGCGCCTCCTGGTGGTGTCGAGCTGGGCGAGGGGAAGCGCAAGCGGAAGCGCCCGGCGGTGGCGTTGTGGTTGGAAGCGAGGGCAGCATGAAAGGGTGGCCAGCGAGTGCGCGACAAATTCCGCTTTTTGAGTGCATCTCGAGCTGGGGCGGCGGCTGCAATTTTTCGGGCCGCTGTCGTCCGTCCTCGGGCTCGTCCTCGCGGTGTCTGCGGCTGCTGCCGCTGATGCCCTGTCGGGGCCTCTGGTCGGTCGCTCGGGAGCGGGGCGCGAGGTGGCCTCGCCCTGCCTCGTGGTTGAGGGCGTTGTGAGCAACCGGGCGGGGCTGACGGAAGCGGGGCGGGTGTACCTGGAATGGTTGGCCTGGGGCCGGGGCTGGGATGAGGCGCGCAACCTCGGGCCCTGCGCGCGGCGCCTCCTGAACTCGCGCTTCATCTCCTGGGATGGCGAGCGGCTAGAGCTGACCGAGCTGGGGCGCCTCCAGGTGGGCCCTGCTCCGGTGCGCTCCTTCGGCCTGGTGGCGCACCCTGACGAGCCTGGGCGGGCGCGCATCTGGGTGGAAGGGGGGCCGGTGGTGTCGCTGCGGGAGGGGCGCGAGGTAGCGGGGCCGCTGTGGGGGCTGACGGCGGCAGAGCGGCGCGAGCTGGCGCGGGTGCTCCTGGTGGGGCTCGATGGCGTGAGCTGATAGCGTTGGGGGTATGACTGAAGGAATTTCGTGGCCCTGGCGCCAGCGGCTCAACCCTCCCCCCGTCCAGCTGCGGCTGGGGGCTCCTGACTGGATGCCTTTGCGGCGCGGGGGCGTGTGGTCCTCGGAGGTGCGGGAGCTGACGCGGGGTGAGGCGGGGGTGTACGCGGTGAGGGAAACCAGCAACCCGGGGACGGTGCTTTACGTGGGCGAGTCACACTCGCCAGGCCCAAAGGCGCCCCTGCGGATGTGGAAGACAATCAAGCGCCATTTCCATGGCGAGTCGTCGTTCAGGAAGCGCGACGAGTGGACCTATAGCGGCAACCACGATCTAGACATCGCGCTATGGGTCACGCCCCCCAGCAAGGCATACGAGGCGGAAGGGAAGCTTGTGGCGGATTTGGCCCCGCTGCACACTCGGCCGCGCTAGCCTCCTGGCATGGCAAGCGCACGCAAAGCGAACGAAAACTCAGCGGCAGGGGATCGGATACCGCAAGAGGTTGTGGGCTCGCTCCCGGTGGGGGCTACCTCATGGCGGTGTGTGAAACGGCAGGGGAACGGGTGGAAGCAATGCCACGGCGAGGCCCCCGGGGGGGTGATCGTCTCAGAATGGCCCCTTTCTGAGTTTTCGCTTGCGAGTGTGCGCGAGCTATGGGGGGGCGGTACGTACAAGCTAACGTGGATGGGCCAGCGCCCAGACGGAACCCAGGCCCCGGTGGGCCAGGGTCGGCCCTTCGGCCTCAAACCCAACCCGGGCGAGGAGCCCGCAACGCCAGCGGCGGCGGCGGTGCCGGGGCTAGCAGCGCTGGCGACCGGCGGCGGGAACGAGCTTCAGACGTTCATGGCCTTGATGAAGATCACCGCCGACGAGCAAGAGGCCCGCCACCGTCGCGACATGGAGAGGCAA
>MWDT01000120.1 GCA_002070825.1 Verrucomicrobia bacterium ADurb.Bin122 | reverse complement strand
CAATTACGAGGCGATGCTCCACCTCGCTTGCGCCACCATCGTCGCAGGTCAAACGGGATTATTCGGATAGGCTCTTACCAGCAAGAACCCGGTGACAAGTGCTCAGGCTTGGAGCAGGGCCAAACTGCCCGGCGTACAGCACACGGATCTTTTTCGGCCCCCACGTCGGGTGTGCGAGCTTCAGCCGCACCAGGCGGCAGATCACCTCCTCATCCGTCTGGGTCGCACTCTTGTGCGGTCGCCGGCTCCTATCGGCCAATACAAACAAACCGTCCTCTTGTGCCCTCCCTAGCCATTTATAGCCGGTCTTGCGACTGATCCCATATTGGCGACAAAGCGCCGCAAACGGCATACCATCGCGTTGCGCTTTGAGTACAAACTCCTGTCGAGCACCGATCATGTTTATTATCCGCCATGGCATCCGGCCTTTCTCTCTGAAGGCCGCCCCTCATGCACGGTTCTGTTACCCATGTCCTGAATCCAATCTGTCACCCATCTCCTGAAACCGTACCGCGTGGGGTGGCGCGGCGAAGCGGGGTTCGCGCGTCTTCAGGCTTCGTAGGGCGAAGCGCGTGCGCGCTTCGCTAGGGGCTGGGGTAACTGCCAGGCGCTGACGCGTTTCGCTACGAGGCCCCACCGGGGCGGTGGCGGAGGATGGTCTCGCAGAGCGAGGTGAAGCTGAACGGTTTGACGAGGTAGTCGTCCATGCCGGCGAGCATGCAGGAGGCGCGGGCGGTTTCGGCGTCGTTGCCAGTGAGGCCGATGATGGGCAGGGCGGTGAAGCCGCAGGTGCGGATGGCGCGGGTGGCGGCGAGGCCGTCGAGCTCCGGCATTTCCATGTCCATGAGGAGGACGTCGAAGGGCTGTCCGGCGGATTGGAGCTTCTCGATCGCCTCCTGTCCGTTGGGCGCGATCTGGAGGGTGCAGCCGGCGTTGTGCAACATGGTGCGCGTGACGGCCTGGTTGACGGGGTTGTCTTCGGCCATGAGCACGCGCAGGCCGGCCATGCGGGCGCGCAGCTGGTCCTTGTGCGTGGTGGCCGGTTTGACGTGGTCGTGGGGCGTCGCGGGGGCGGCTTGGGGAAGGGCCTGCGTGATGGGCAGGGTGACGCGGAAGCGGCTGCCTTCGCCGGGCTTGCTGGTCACGGAAATCTGGCCGCGGTGCAGCTCGACGAACTGTTTTACGATCGACATGCCGAGGCCGGTGCCGGGCTCGCCGGCGGTGCCGGGGCGCGAGGTGCGGGTGAAGCGCTCGAAGAGGATGAGCAACTGATCCGACGGGATGCCGATGCCGCTATCGGAGACGATGATGGCGACCTGGTCGGTGCCCTCGGCCTGCACCTCCACGGTGATCTCGCCCTTTTTCGGGGTGAATTTGATGGCGTTGCTTAACAGATTATTGAGGACGCGCAGGAGCGACTCGGTGTGGCCTTCGACGACGGCGTCGGGCGCACGATTGGCCAGGGTGAGGTGCTGGTCCTTGAGTTTGGCGAGGTGGTGGAGATTGGTGACGCTCTTGCGGATGACCTCGGAGAGGCGGAGCGGTTGCAGCTCGATATCGGCGTGGTGGGAGTCGTGGCGGGCGAGGGCGAGCACATCCTCGATGAGGGAGAGCAGGAGCTTGCCGGACTGCTGGATCATCTCGAGGTTTTCGCGCTCCTGATTTTCCGGGGAGGCGTCGGCGAGGAGGTGGTCGGAGAACCCGAGGATGCCGTTGAGCGGGGCGCGCATGTCGTGCGAGAGGGTGGCGAGCATCTCGCTTTGCGACTGGAGGGTGGTGCGGAGGTCGCCGATGGCGCGGCGCAGGCGGCGGTGGAGCTGGCCTTTTTCGAGGTGCACGAGGATACGTGCGACCATCTCCTCCTTGATGAAGGGCTTTTGAAGGCAGTCGGTGGCGCCCGCGGCGAAGGCGCGGATGCGTTGCTCCTGATCGGTGCCGGTGAAGAAGACGACGGGCAGGTCGGTGAGCCCGAGCTCGCGGCGGATGCGGCGGCACAGGGCGTGCCCGTCGAGGCCGGGCATCGCGATGTCGGTGATGACCAGATCGGTCTCCGACATCTGGTTGCAGAGGATTTCGAAGGCGCGGTTGCCATCCTCGGCCTCGGTCACGGTGACGCCCTCTTCGCTGAGGGCCTTGCCGACGATGGCGCGCACGCTGGGGCTGTCGTCGACGAGGAGGACGTTGATGCCGCGGAGGCGGTCGTTGGGGCGGAGGATGCGAAAGACGAGCTGGGCGAGGGTGCCGGGCTCGAAGTTTTTGGAGATGAAATCGATCGCGCCGAGCTCGAAGCCGCGGCGGCGCTCTTCGAGGTTGTTGCAGGCGGTGATGAAGACGACGGGGATGCGGCCTCGGGGGGCGCGTGCAAAGCGGGCGGCGAAGCGCGGCCCAAACATGGCCTCGTAGGTTTCGAAGCCGTTGAGGCCGGGCATCTCGACGTCGAGGGTGACGAGATCGGGCATCAGGCCGCGCTCGATGAGGGCAAGCGCTTCCTGCCCGTTTTTCGCTTCGATGATCTCGTAACGGTCGGTTCCGAGTTCGCGGCGAATGACAGATCGCATGGTGAGACTGTCGTCCACCACGAGGATTTTGGGCATCACGTGTACCAAGGTTTTGACGTTTATCGACGGTCTGCGCCGGGAAATGAACTGTAATCTGGAGGGAAATGGTCCCTTGCCTTCGCCCGTCGGTGGATGCGCGTGAAAACGCAAAAAAACCGCCGGGCGGAGGGCCCGGCGGTCGTGTGAGGGGGAATGATTTGCCTGCTGGCGGCTCAGACTTGCTCCAAGAGCTTGTAGAGGCGCTGGACCATCTTGGTCGTGTCTTCGAGCAGACCGGCCGAGATGAGGGCGTTGTCGAAAAGCTGCTCGGCGACGAGCTGCGCGCGCTCCGGCGAGCTGTCGCGCGTGGTGGCGAGCTTGCGGATGACGGCGTGGCGCGGGTTGATCTCCAGGTTGACGCGCAGGGGCGACTCGGCGCCGTCCTTGTTCATCGCCTTCATCATGCGGCGCAGGTGCGGAGACATGAATTTATCGGCGTTGAGGGCGACGGCGGGCGAATCGACGAGGCGGTCGCTGGATTTCACTTCGGCGACGCGTTCGCCGAGGGTTTCCTTGAGCCACTTGGCGAGCGCGGCGGTCTGGTCGGCCGTGAGCGATTCGCCTTCGGGCGGCTTGGGAAGGTCTTCGAGCTTGGTGTCGGCGTTGTCGGCGGCGGCGAGCGGCTTGCCGTCGAACTCGCGGACGTTGTTCATCACGTACTCATCGACGGCCTCGTAGCAGAAGAGGACTTCGAGGTTGCGGGCCTTGAACCCTTCGAGATACGGGCCGGCCTCGATGGCGGCGCGGTTGGGGCCGATGATGTAGTAAATCTCCTTCTGGCCGTCCTTCATGCGGGAGACGTAGTCGGCCAGGCTGGTCTGTTTGCCCTTCTCGGTGAGCGAGGACTCGAAGCGCAGGAGCTTGGCGAGGGAATCGCGGTGCGTGAAGTCGAGGGCGGCGCCTTCCTTCAGGTAGATGCCAAACTCGTTGAAGAACTCGGCGTAGGCCTCGGGGCGATTCTTGGCTTCGTCTTCGAGGAATTTGAGGAAGCGTTTCGTGATGACCTTGTTGAGTTTCTCGACGAGGGCCTTGTCCTGCATGGTCTCGCGGGAGATGTGCAGCGGAAGATCTTCGCTATCGACGACGCCCTTGATCGGGCGGAGCCACTCGGGGAGCAGATCCTTCGGGTGGGACTCGATGAGAACTTTGCGGCAGTAGAGCGAGACGCCGGGCTCGGCGCGCGAGAGGCCAAACTTTTCCGGGTTTTCCTTGGGGACGAAGAGCAGGGCGTTGATCTGGAGCGGGGCGTCGGCGTTGAAGTGCAGACGCAGGCGGGGCTCGTCGTGGGCGTGGGCCTGGAATTTGTAGAACTCGGTGTACTCCTCGTCCTTGATCTCGCTCTTGCTGCGCAGCCAGAGGGCCTGGACGGTGTTGATGCGGGTGCCGTTGAGATTGATCGGGAAACCGACGAAGGCGCTGTAGCGCTGGAGGAGGTCCTTGATGCGGTGCTCCTGGGCGTAGTCGGCGCACTCGTCCTTGAGCTCGACGACGATCTTGCAGCCGCGGCGCACGTCGTCGGCGACGTCGATCTCGTAGCTGCCAGAGCCGTCGCTCGACCAGACCTGGCCGGGCTCGTCGGCGCGCCAGGAGTGGCTGTACACGGTGACCTTCTTGGCGACCATGAAGGCGGAGTAGAAGCCGACGCCGAACTGGCCGATGAGGTTGGTGTTTTTCTGGCCGTTTTCGCTGAGGGCCTTGAGGAAGGCCTTGGAGCCGGAGTGGGCGATGGTGCCGAGGTTTTCGACGAGCTCGGCGCGCGTCATGCCCAGGCCGAAATCCTGGATGGTGAGCGTCTTTGCCTTGTCGTCGGTGGTGATGTTGATCTCGAGCTCGGCCTTGTCGTCGAAGATCTCCTTCTCGGTGAGCTGGAGGTGGCGGAGCTTCTCGATGGCGTCGGAGGCGTTGGACACCAGCTCACGGACGAAGATTTCCTTCTCCGTGTAGAGCGAGTGGATGACGATATCGAGCAGCTGCTTAATCTCGGTTTGGAACTCGTACTTTTGCGGAGTGTGCTGAGACATAGGGTTGGTATTGGGATCAGTTAAAAGAGAGTGCCGCTAGTGAAGAAATCGCGGGAAAATGGCAAGCGGGCGATGCGGGGGCCGCGGTGGCGGTTCAGACGGTGTGCTCGGTGGGCGCCAGACGCTCGATGCGCACGCGGCGCAGGCGCTCGGAAGAGACGTCGACGGCGCTGATCTTGAACTCGCCGGAGGTGCAGCTGTCGCCGCGCTTGAAGGGGCGGCCGCGCAGGCGCTCGGCCCAGGTGGCGACATTTTCGCGGGGCTGCCAGTCGAGCGCCCAGCCGGTCTCGGCGCGCAGCTCGTGCATGGTGAAACTGCCGGCGACGACGATGGCGTTGTCGGTGTGTTCGAAGATGGGGCCTCGCTCGATGTCGAACTCGTCGCGGATGTCGCCGACGATCTCTTCGAGCACGTCCTCGAAGCTCACGATCCCGGCCATGTTGCCGGCGTCGTCGAGGACGATGGCGAGGTGATTGCGCGAGGAGCGGAAGAGCTCGCTCATCGTGTGGAAGGGCGTGCGCAGGGTAAACGTGAGCGCCGGGCGGATGATCGGTTCGATGGGCGCCTCGGCACCGAGTAGCTGGATCTGCCAGAGCCATTCGCGGATGAGGAGGATGCCGTGGACATCGTCGAGCGAGCCCGCGCAGACGGGGAAACGGCTGACGCCGCTGGTCTGCGCGATGCGGAGATTTTCGGCGGGTGTGCGGTCGAGCCAGAGGACGACGACCTGGTCGCGCGGGCGCATGATCTGCTGGGCGGTGAGGGTGCGCAGGCGCAGCGAGCGGACCATGAGGCGATTGATCAAGGCATCGCCGGGGTGCGAGTGGCGCGCGTGGCTGAATACGTACTCCAGCTCCTCGGAGCTGAAGCTGTGCTCGCCCTCGCCGGCGGGCTGGATGCCCGCCCAGCGCAGGAAGGTGTTGGCGGTGCCGTTGAGCAGCCAGATGAACGGATAGAACGCGTAATAGAAGAACATCAGGGGCGCGGCGACCATGAGCGAGATGCCCTTGGGGCGCTGGATCGCGGCGGACTTTGGCGCGAGTTCGCCAAAGACGATGTGGAGGAAGGTGATCAACCCGAACGCGACGGCAAAGGAGACCGAGGCGATGGCGGCGGGATCGGTGATGCCGAAGTATTTCAACGCGGGCGCGAGGCGATGCGCGATGAGCGGCTCGCCGACCCAGCCGAGGCCGAGGCTGGCGAGCGTGATGCCCAGCTGTGTGGCGGAGAGGGCGGCGTCGAGATGCTGGGTGGCGCGCAGGGCGAACTTCACGCGCCAGCCGCCGGTTTTGAGCATCGGCTGGAGCTGGCTGGCCCGGATTTTTACCAGGGCAAATTCGGCCGCGACGAAAAAACCGTTGGCGGCGACCAAGGCGACGATGACGAGGAGTTCGAGGAGTGTCTGAAAAATCTGCATGACTGGACAAACGTGCCGGTGTTGGGCGCCCCGGCTGGCGAGCGCGCCACGGTGCCGGGTGCCCGCGGATACGGCAAGGCGCGTTTTGCCGGGCGCAGTGCCGCGTGGGCTGTGGCAACCGGGGGCAGGTCAGTCGCCGATCACGGTCACGATGAGCTCACGCGCGTGCGGGGCTTGTCGGTGTTCCCAAAGAAAGAGGCCCTGCCAGGTGCCGAGGCGGAGACGGCCTTCGTGTACGGGGATGGTTTCGCTGCTGCGGGTGAGGGCCATCTTGATATGGCTGGGCATGTCGTCGGGGCCTTCGAGGGTGTGGGTGAAGTGCCGGTCGTGCGCGGGCACCAGGCGGTCGAGCCAGGCCTGGAGGTCGTGCCGCGCGCTCGGGTCGGCGTTTTCCATGAGCACGAGGCTGCAGCTGGTGTGGGGACAAAAGACGCTGGCGACCCCGGTGCGGATGCCGCTGCGGCGCACGAGCTCGGCGACTTCGCGCGTGATTTCGTAGGTGTCCGTGCCGCGGGTACGGCAGGCGAGGGTGTCTTGAAACGCGGGCATGATGCGGGAAGAGACCGGTGAGATTGTACGGAGTCGGCGCCTAGCTCAAGGCGTTGCCCAGTGGGGCCGCTGGAAGAACCGTGCATGGCA
>MWDT01000119.1 GCA_002070825.1 Verrucomicrobia bacterium ADurb.Bin122 | reverse complement strand
CGCGAGGCGAGGTCCACGAGATCGTGCAGCCGTGTCACGTTATCATACGGGCCGAAATAATCGCACACGGCTTCGCCGATGGCGGTGGCGGTGGCGTCGATTTCCTGGACGGCGGGATCGTAGAGCATCACGCGCACGAGGCGCGGATGGGCGTCGTGTAAGTCGCGCCAGCGAAAGCCCCATTGCTCCATGGTGCTCGTCACGGCGCCCCGGCGGCCGAGTACTTGTACCGCGAGCGGGCGGGCGGGCGTGGCGAAGTAGTCCACGACGATGCGATTCTCCACCTTGCCCTCCAGCCGGTGGTTGGTCTTGGCCTCGATATGGCGCTCGCGAAATACTTTTTCGACCGTCGCGCGGGCGACGTTGGGCGCCTTCGCCGTGGGTTCGTGCAGATAGGCCAGGTGGGCGATGCCAACCAGCGCCTCGGTGAAGAGGTGGATATCGGCGCCCGGTGCAGGCCATGGGAGGAATCGGAATAACTCCCACCCATCTCGTTTGAGTTGGTAGGTGTCGCACAGCTCGCGGATGCGTTGGGCGGTGACGTCGGCCTCGATGTTCTGGCCCGTCTGGGCAAGTTGCCAGAGTGTCTTGCCGCCATCGCTGAGGCGGGCGGTGGTGGCGGTGGGCTGTTCGAGGCGGAGCACGATTTGCCAGCCGTCAGGATACGCTTGTGGCACGGCAAATTCGAGCCCGTGCGGAGTGGGCGCAATTTCGAGCGATTCCTGCCAGAAGGTTTGCAGGCTTTCGCGGAGGAGAGAGGCGGCGTGTGTGTGTTCGACGAGGCTCATACCAGTACCTCTGGAGCTTGCAGGTCAATCGCCCAAAGTGTGGCACATTTACGGATGAAGTCGTCGAAGTCCGTCGGGGTGAACGTGGGCAGTGGCTCGTGGCGATTATACTCCACGTGCGTGGTGGGCAGGTTGGGGTCGCACCGGTTTTGATGCCAGCCGGCAGGGATGCGCTGTTTGGCGCGGAGATTTTGGCGGCCGACAAAATTATGGCCGACCCCGCACACGCGATGGCCGCCTAGAATCAGCGCCGATTCGTAGGTGGGAGGCTGGCTGAGTTCTCCGGCTTTGCCCAGATAGCGCAGGTCGACAAATGGGCCGTCGAGCAAGTCGAGATTCACATCAAACCCCGCGCCGTGCTCGCCGCGTTTCGACACTGCGAAACGGGTGTTTTCGCGGACGGTCTTAGGTGCTTGGACAAACGCGTGAATCTGCGGGCGGGTGTAGGGGTAGGGCATGGCGGAATGCGGTGGCGGTCCACGAATAGGCCGGTGAGCCAAGTGGCTTTGATTAGATCAACCATCAGGTGATGAGCAAGTCGTGGATTTTTGCATGGCTGCTGAGATAGACGATGAGGTGATCGTGGCTCGTTGGCCGTCATGGGGCCTGTCGGAATAAGGCCCAGCGCTCCGTCCAAAGTAGCGGGAGCATCCGGCTCCCGTGATTCGCGCGGAAGGCGGGAGCAAGATGCTCCCGCTACTTTATAGGGATGATTTCTGGGCGGACCGGTCTTCCGCGGCGGCTCGTGGTAGCGCAGACTTCCAGTCTGCTCAGGAGGTGCAGGCTGGAAGCCTGCGCTACGCCGGCAGGGCATGTCGTGGGGCCGTTCCGCCTGCTTAGGCGGACGGACTGCAGAAGGGGCGGGCTGAAAATGGCGTGTAGCAGATCGCGCTCGGCTGGGCGTGGCTCAGCGCAGCTTGGCGAGGCGGTCGGCGAGGTCTTTGTTGGCGGAGTTGGCCTTGAGGCCTTCTTCGTAGCGAGCGATGGCGCCGGTTTTGTCGCCCTGCTTTTCTAGGATGCGGCCGAGGTGCAGGCAGAGCATGTCGGGGCCGGGAAGGTAAGGCACGGAGGCCGCCAGACAGGCTTCGAGCGCGGTGCGGCCGTCGGCGAGGCGTTGGCCGCTTTCGGCGGATGTCACGCCGAGTTGATAGGAGGCAAAGAGGTTTTGCGGCTGCTGCACGAGCGTGGCGTCGCAGAGCGCGAAGGCGTCGTCGTAGCGTTTGTCCTGAAGGTACAGGCGATGCGTCCAGTAAAAGCCTTTGCCGGCGTCCTGCGTGGCGAGGACTTCGGCGTGATGGTAGGCTTTTTTCATGCTGCCGCCGACGAACCAGGGCGCGCCGCTGTAGAATCCGATCAGCCACTCGCGGGCACCGGTGTGCGTGGGGGCGAGTTCGAGCACGCGTTCGAGGGAGCCCTTGGCTTTGAACGCGAGGGGAATCGAGCTGCGCGGGCCGGAGAGCTCGCCGGCCAGCGTGCCCAGCTCGAAAAGTACGTCGGTGCGATCGGGGGCGAGCTCGGTGGCTTTTTCGAGGCAATCGAGGGCCTCGTCGGTTTTGCCCGCCTTTCGGGCGGCGAGCGCTTTTTGAAAGAGGCCATCGACTTCGTTGACGGCAGCCGTGGCGGAGTGCGCCGGCACGGTGTCGGCATGTGCCGGAGCTGCGGCGGTTTCTTCGGCGGCGAGCGGAAGGACGGCGAATGCCAAAAGCGCGGCGGCGAGTTCGGCGCCGGCGGCGTTGCGGCGCGGGCGGGAGGAGCGAGTCGGAGATTTCATGGGAGGCGTTGTTTGGGCTGAGGGCGTTGTCGTTGTGACGAAGCCCTCCGACGCGTCCCATCTGAGAACCGGCTCGTGTCGCGCGACAACTGGGCAGAGGTCATGCCGGTCACGGCTCACCCATGACGGCGGGAGCATTACCCATAAGGCGCCAGTGTTCGCCAAAGTGGCGGGAGCATCCTGCTCCCGCGATTAGCCGGAAGACGGGAGCAAGATGCTCCCGCTACTTTATAGGGACTCTTTCGCGGCGGCTCGTGGTAGCGCAGACTTCCAGTCTGCTCAGACGTGCAGGCTGGAAGCCTGCGCTACGTCGGCAAAGGCGTCCCGGTCCGCTCAGGCGGATGGGCCGGTGGCGCGATGCAGGGCGGCGAAAAAGGCGGCGAGTTTTTCCGGGTCGAGCCGGTCCTGCGTGCGCACGCCGCTGCACAGATCGAGTCCGAACGGGCCGACTTCCGCGACGGCGGCGGCGACGTTGGCGGCGGAGAGTCCGCCGGCCAGAAACACCGGCACGTCGACGGCCTCGCGGATGCGGCGGCTCAGCGCCCAGTTGTGCACGCAGCCGGTGCCGCCCAGTTTTTTGACTGCGAGCGTGGGGTTGCCGGAATCGAGCAGGAGGGCATCGACGGCGGGCGCGAGCTCCTGCGCGCGGGCCAAGTCGGCTTCGTCGAGCACATGGACCACCTGCACGAGGCGGATGCCCGGCAGGCGCTCGCGGAGGACGGCGTAGGTGGCGTGGGCCTGGTAGTCGCAGAGCTGGATCGTGCTCGTGCGGCAACGCCGATGCTGGGCGACGATGGCCTCGGGATCGGTGAGCGAGGTGAGTAGAAACGTGGCCACCGGCGGCGGCACCTTGGCGGCGATGGCGGCGATCGCCGGCTCGTCGATCACGCCGGGACCGCTGGGCATGTGCGAGACCAGCCCGAGCGCCGACGCGCCGGCGGAGACCGCGAGGCGGGCCTCGTCGGGGCTCTTGATGCAGCAGATTTTTACGCGCGGGCAGTGGACGGGTTGCATGGGAAGAAGGCGAAAATTGAAGAGAGAAAAATGACGAGAGAAGAGGAAAGGGTGCCGGGTGAGATGACGGAGGGGCCACGACTCGCACGAATCACGATCTCAATGGGGCTTGGGCGGAATCGAGCTCAAGCCTGTCTCGTCGCGAAAGCCCCACGGCATCCGGGACGAGTCAGGCCGGGGGGGCTTCACACGGGGCGACCGGGATTGCTGCGGTCGCTCAGTTATTCAACAGCAGGCTGGTGCGGTCGCCGGTGGCGAGGGTGACTTTGCCGGGGCTGCGGAGCGTGGCTTGCAGGTCGAGCAGGCGGAAGACGGCTTCGGCGACTTCCGGGGCGCGTTGCAGCTCCGCCAGCACCTGGCCGATCACACGCGGGCGCACGGCCTGGGCTTCGCCGAGGCGTTGCGAGGCTTTCATGTCGGCTTGGGAGTGGATGAGGGCGACTTCGTTTTCGCCGGCTTGTTTCATGGCGGCGGTCACCTGGCGCAGGCGGTTGACGACCTTGCGCTGGATCTCGGCGATCATGCCGGCGTCGCGGAAGGCAACTTTGCGAATGTAGGTCGAGCCGAGGCTGAAGCCCCACTTGCTCGACGTCGGCGTGACCTCTTCGCGCACCTTGCGGGAGAGGGCGTCGCGGTTTTCGAGGAGCACTTCCAGTTTGAGGTTGGAGAGCTGTTTGACGACGGCGGTGGCGACGTTGGCTTTGAGGGAGCCCTGCGGGTCGGAGTTTTGGAAGAGGTAGGCTTTGGGGTCAGCCACGAGCGTCTCGAACCAGATGCCCACGCCCATGGGCGCGCCTTCCTCGGAGTTGACGAGCTGGTTGCGCAGGTAGGATTGGCGGATGGCGGTGTTGACGGTGTAGGCCTTGCCGAAAAACGGCAGGAGGAGCGCACGCGGGCCGAAGTGCGCGATGGGCAGGAAGAGGCCGGGCTCGTCGACCTGGCCGATCACTTTTCCGAAGAGGGTGTACACGAGCACGGTGCGCTCGGGGAGCGTGCGCCAGAGCTGGAAGCCGCGGCCGAGGGCGACGGCGATCGGCACGGCGATGAACGTGAGGACAAAGGCGACGATGAATCCGATGAAAAAGAGCATGGTGAAAACGGGTCAGAGGTTGATGACGGTTTGGGCGGCTTTTTCGCGCAGGGGGAGCGAGGCGTTGCGCAGGTAGGCGTCGAGTGCGGGGCGTCCGCCGGTGGCGTGGATGGCGGCGAGGGTTTTGCCCAGCTCGACGAGCGGGGCGGCCTCGGCGCCGGCACGGTTTTCGGCGATCTGCACGGCTTGCTCGGCCATTTTGAGTTTCTGGTCGGCGTCGGCCTTGGACTGGCTGATGGCGGCGGCGACCTGGTTTTGGGTGGTGTTGATGGAGGCGAGGGCCTCGTCGACATCGGAGGGCGGATCGATGGTGGTGATGAGGGCGGCGTCGAGCTCGATGCCGTAGCGGGCGGCGGTCTTGCGGCAGGATTCCTCCATGTAGCGGTTGATGCTGGAGAGGTTTTTGCGGAGGTCGTTGATCGAAACGCCCTCGGCGGCGGCGTGCTCGGGGTTGTCGCCCTGGAAAGTGGCGATGCGGTCGCGCAGCACGGAGATGAAATAGCCGAGCACGTGGACGGCGGGATCGGCGACGCCGAAGAGGTACGCGTAGAGGTTGCGCTCGCAGGGGCGCCAGCGGATCTGGCCGGTGACGGCGACGGTGAGGTTGTCCTTGGTGACGGCCTCAATCGCATGCTGGGAGACCTCGGGGTCCCAGGTGATGTCGGTGGTCTGGATGGTCATGTCGATCCGGTGGAGTTTCTGCCACGGCCATTTGAAGTAGGGGCCGCCGGGCGGAATCACGCGGATGTTTGGGTAGTTGTAGCGTGCCTTTTCCTCGTCGGTGAGGAGATCGCCGAGCACGGGATCGTCGGCGGTGAAACCTTCGAGGCGTTGGGCGCGTCCGAGGGAGACGAGTACGCCGCGCTCGGTGGGGCCGATGGTGTAAACGCCGCAGAGCAGCGTGAGGAGTGCGGCGGAGCCGACGCCAAGACAGAGTCCGAGTAGGAGAAGCATGGTGGGGAAAGTTATGATTCGCGGAGGGTTATAGCGGAGACGGAGGCGCGTGGCTATTACGATTCGTGGAGGTTTTTCCAAAACGCGGCAGGCGGGGGGCGTTTTGGGGGGCTATTTTTCGTGGCCGGCGAGGCGATAGTGTTGGCGCAATTTTGCCTCCAGAAAGGCGGCGGCTTCTTGGGCTGCGGTCTGGCTGCGGAATACGCCGCCGATGGGAATCGGGAGCGCGAGCGGAAGGACGAGGGCGGAGCCCGCCTTCCTGGCGGCGGTTTGCATGAGCCCCGTGAGCAGGGTTTCGGCGAAGCCGCCGCCGCCATGGGAGGCGTCGCAGGCAAACATGAGCTGGTAGGTGCCGGCTTTGCCATGTTGTGCGCCGCCGAGCCCGGCCTGCACGGCGCGAATCCGGCGCGGGTCGACCTGCCGGGTTTTGCGGCCGAAGAGGCCACGGCTCGTGACCGTGATGGACTCGGGGCCAAACACGACGCGGGTCGGCCCGCGGAATAATCCGAGGATGCCCACCAGGACCACCAGCCCGATCAAGGCGACGACCACGACGGCGCCGGTGGCGGAGAGGTGGTACTTGTGGAGCAGGTAGGCGCCGTAGAGCAGCGTGCCGCTCATCCCGAGTGCGATCAACGCGACGGCGCCGGGAAACACCGGGGCGATCACCAGCGCGGGGTGGCCGGACCAGCTGGACTCATCCCAGCGGATGCCGGCGACATTGAGCCGCTCCTGCGGCGTGTGCCGGGAGGCCTCGGCCGGCCGGAGCGTTTCCGTGTGGGCGGCTTCGCCTGGGATGAAAAACACTGGCACGACAAACGTGGTCTCGAAATCGATTCCGGAGGTGCGGGCGGAGACGGAGAGCTCCCAGCTGATGCGCGCGGCGGGATTGGTTGGCAGGCAGTCCGCATCGATGGGGATACGGACGGGGATCTCGCTGCCGCCGCGAGCGGGCGTGACGGCGGACTTGTCGATCTCGGCATCGCGGTGCCAGAGACCGTGCGTGTGCGTGCGGCGGTTGTTGCCATAGCTGGTGGTCACTCGTTGCACACAGCGCAGGGAGACGAT
>MWDT01000118.1 GCA_002070825.1 Verrucomicrobia bacterium ADurb.Bin122 | reverse complement strand
GCGGACGAGGAGCTGTGATGGGAACCGTGCAGTACATCAACTGGGAGCTGCGCACGCTTCGCTGGCAGCTTGACCAAATGAAGCGCGCGCTGGCGGAGGAACCAGTGCAGTGCCGGCGCCCAACCAAGGCGGAGCCGCGGCCTCCCACGCCGGATGAGATTGCTGAGCGCCTGGCTCTCCGCTGCCTCGACATCCTCGAATTTCCACCGGAGAAAGTTTCGGACGCGCAATGGGATGAGCTGATTGTATTCTTTAGCGGCGAAAGGCTATCGGCGTAATTGGCCAGATCGAGCAGCATATCAACCCTGCCTTTCACGTCCTCAAAACGGATCGTTGAGGCCGCCCTCGTAGTGCCCGATCGGCTTCCAGGCTCCCAGTGGGCGGAAGGCCGGCTGGTGCTCAACGAAAAGGACTCGCCGGAGCCTGGGCCGCTCAGGCTTAGCCGCACGCCGTATCTGCGCGAGCCGCTCGATTGCTTCGCGGATGAGAACGTCAGCGAGATCACCATCGAGGCGGGAACTCAGCTCGGCAAGACGCTGTTTTCCTTCGCGTGCCTGGGCTACGCCATCGACCAGGACCCCGGCACGTGCCTGTATGTAATGCCTGACGAGCAGACGGCCAAGAAGGTGTTGAAGACGCGCATCGTGCCGTTGATTCACAGCAGTCCGGATCTCCGTCGCCATTTGGCTGGCCAGCGGAGCGACATCAGCGAGGTGCGGCTCGACTTCGACAGGATGTTTGTGTTCAGCGCCTGGGCGCAATCGCCCGCGTCGCTCGCGTCGTTCCCGTGCCGCTATGTGATCCTCGACGAGCTGGATAAGTATCCGCGATGGAGTGGCCGCGAAGCGGACCCGGCGGCGTTGGCTGAGGAGCGCACTAAAAACTACTGGAACCGGAAGATCATCCGCGTCAGCACGCCGACGACGTTAGGCGGTTTGATTCACCGCTACTACCGGCACAGCGACAGACGCCGCTACTGGGTTCCGTGTCCACGCTGCGGCGCATTCCAAGTCCTCGTGTGGCAGCAGGTGAAATGGGATCATGGCGAGCGCCTCGAACGCATCAAGGAACTCGGGCTCGCATGGTACGAGTGCGAGCACTGCCAGGAACGCATTGAGGACAGTCACAAGCCAGGGATGCTGGAGCGCGGGGTCTGGGCGCCGGCCGGGTGCACGGTGGCAAATGACGGATCGCTAAAGGGTGAGCCGGAGGGTGGATCACACCCGGGCTTTCACTTGTCGAGTCTCTATTCGCCGTGGGTGAAATTCGGTGATGCTGCATTCACATTCCTCGACGCGTCGCATGACCCCGCGAAGTTGATGAACTTCGTCAACTCGTGGCTCGCTGAGGTCTGGCAAGAGAAAATCGACGAGGTCGACGACGAAGGCATACGGGCGCTGCGGCGTCCGTACAAGCTCGGGCGCGTGCCCAAGGAGGCGGTGGTCTTGACGGCCGGCGCGGACGTCCAGGCTGATCGCGCGTATTACGTCGTTCGGGCGTGGGGGTATGGCGAAACCTCCTGGCTGGTCGATTACGGCCTGCTTTACGACGACGACGCCGAGCGCATCGCCGAACTGGGCGGCTCGCCGAAATCTTGCCTTGACAAGCTGCCTATCCGGAAGGCGTATCCGGTCGATGGGACGGATGAGGTCATGCCGATCGCGCTGTGGTGCATTGACGCCCGTCACCGGACGGACGAGGTGTACCTCTTCGCGCGAAAGCACCGGGACATCGTGCGGTCAATCATGGGCAGCCCGACGGATCTCAAGGGTGGTTTGTATTACGCGTCCAAGGTAGACCGCAACCAGAAGACCGGCGGGGCCTTAAAGGGCAGCCAGATGATCTGGCACATCGACACCGTTCGCTTCAAAGACCGGATCAACCGCTTGCGCACGGAACAACCTCCGGTGTGGTTTCTCAGCGATGACGTCGATGCGGATTACTTGCAGCACATCACGGCCGAGGAAAAAGTGATCGAACGAAACTCACGGGGGCGCGCCAGGCCCGTGTACACGCTGCGGCCGGGCCACGAGCGGAACGACTGGTGGGACTGTGAGGTCTATGCAACCTGTGCCGCGGATATGCGTGGCGTCCCCCATTTGCAACCACAAAACGAGCGGCCGCGGAAAGTACAGGTTAAAGCGCAGAGCTGGATCCCGCGGAAGAAAGGATGGGTGAGGTAACGATGAAGTGCCCGCACTGCAACGCCGAGATCAAGGGCAAGACCGTGCTGTACACAACCACGGTCGCGACGGCCGAAGGTGAGTATATCCGCCGGCGGCGGTGGTGCCCAAAATGCCAGTATCGATGGTGGACAATTGAGGTCATGCAGAAGACACCTATACATGGCCTAAATTAGCTATACATAGCACACGCGCAAAGCTGGACGAAAAACGAAAGTTATGGGAAAATAGATCCATGAAGCGTAGGTTCGTGAACGTCCGAAACTGGCACGCTGCGCCACAGGCCGCGCCGCGTGAACAGGCGTTGCGCGAACAGATACGTCGCCACGAGATTGGCGCTCAAATCGCACGGGCCAAGCTGTTGGAGTTGCTGGCCGCACAGTTAAAACGGGGTTAGCCACCGAGTCATCGTACTCGCTCGCGCCCCTGTGTCCTGGGTCGTTCGTCTCCTCAGGACATGGGGGCGCTTTTTCTTTGGAGAAATATGGCTACAGCGGCGGAAATAGTTGCAGCGATCGACCTGTATGTGTCCGGACAACTCGAGGCCGGCGGCGTGCAGGACTACATGATCGGCAGCCGGCGCATTACGCGTTACCCGATTGCCGACATTTTGAAGTTGCGCTCCTACTACGCCAAACAGGCGGCCGCGTCTACGCGCGGGGCTGACGTGACCTACGTCAAGTTCACGAGGCCCGGCTGATGCGGCGCAGCCAACAGCATGGCTGGTGGGATCGCGTAGGCCGGGCGCTCGATACGGCGATCTCGGTAGTTGCGCCGCATCAGGCGGCCAGGCGGCAATACTCGCGCAATCGCCGGTACGCTCTCCAGGCGGCAAGCCGTATTCTGCAAGCCCGCCTCGACGCATCCGATGCGGCGTCCATAACGCGTCTGACCTCGAGCTGGACGACCACCGCAGGCTCGCCCGATGCGGACGTCCTGGACGACCTGTCAAGGCTTCGGGGCCGTTCACGCGATCTCGCGCGGAATAACGGGCATGCCTCGGGAATCATCGGAGCAATCGTCAACAACGTCGTGGGGACCGGTATTCGCCTGCAGAGCCAGGCGGACGGCGAAGCCCTCGGCCTCAGCGAAGACGAAACCGACACGCTCAGGGATGAGCAGGAGGCTGTCTGGTCGCGTTGGGCAAGACGTTGCGACGCCGCCGGCGGGCTCACGCTGTACGCGTTGGAGCGCCAGGTGTGCAGGCAACTCCTGGAGAACGGCGAAGCGTTTCTCGTGCGCGCTGCCGTCAAGGGCCGGCCGTTCCGGACCGCGTGGATGCCCATCGAGGCAGACCGGGTGGATTCGCCGCCGGAGTGGGATTACCGGCGCGACGTTGATGTCCGCAAGGGCATTGAACTGGGGCCACAGGGTGAGCGATTGGCCTATTGGATTCTCCCGCACCATCCCGGGGATGACCGGGCCATGCGCCCCAGAATGCCCCAACGCGTGCCCGCCTTCGACAAAGACGGCCGGCCGAACGTCCTGCACCTCTACGATCAGCGGCGCCCCGGCCAGCGGCGCGGCGTTCCGTTTCTACGCCCGGTGATGGGCTACTTCGAACACCTGAGCCAGTATCTGGAAGCCGAGCTCGTGGCGGCGAGGATAGCGGCCTGTTTCGCGCTCATCATCAACGAGGACGGCGATGGCGGTATTGGCGGCGGGCACGGCGAACTGACAACGGTAGACGGCCAGGTAGTGGAAAGCCTTGAGCCCGGCATGATTCTTCGCGGCTCAGGAATCACGCCCACGCAAGTGAAGCCGGACCGGCCGGGAGACACGTTCGCGCCGTTTGTCGAAAACGTGTTGCGGGCGATCGCGGCGGGATGCGAGCTGCCGTACGAGATCATCTCGAAGGATTTCTCGAAGAGCAATTACAGCAACATGCGCGGCGCATTTCTTGAAGCCCGCCGGTTCTTCCGCATCCTCCAGCAGACGATCAGCGACGGCCTCGTGCTCCCCTCGTGGGAGCTCGTGCAGGAGGAGGCGTTCCTGCGCGGCATGGTGGCCATGCCGAAATTTTACGAGCACCGCGATGCGTATTTGCGCGCGACGACCATCCCGCCGGGGTGGGAGTGGGTAGATCCCAAAAACGAGGTAGAGGCGGCACTGCTCGCTATCGGCGGGAACATTGCCACCCAGGCCGAACAGATCGCCGCGCACGGGGGCGATTACGACGAGGTTCTGAAACAGCGTGCCCGGGAGGTGCGCAAAGCGCAGGCCCTGGGGCTTCAGGAGGAAGAGCGTGAAGGGAATCAGACTCGAAAAGAAGGGTAAGCGCCTTGAGCTCGACCTGTACGGCACGGTCGGGTCCATTTGGGACGACGGTATCAACGCGGCCAAGGTCGTCGCGCTCCTGCGCAACGCCGAGGACGTGACCGAGATCGAGTGCCGCATCAATTCGATGGGCGGGAATGCGTTCGACGGGATCGCGATCATGAACGCGCTGAAGGATCACCCGGCGGAAGTCACCGTGAAGGTTGACGGCCTGGCAGCCTCGGCCGCGTCCATTATCGCGATGGCTGGGGACACGATCGAAATGGGCGAAGGCTCGTTCCTGATGGTCCACCGGGCGAGCGGATTCGTCTACGGTCAGGCCGACGACATGCTCAAGACTGCCGAAATCCTCGAGAAGGCAGATGGCGAGATCATCGATGTGTACGCGCGCCGCTCGAAGAAGCCCGTCGAAACCGTGCGGGGATGGGTGGAGGCGGAGACCTGGTTCACGGGTCAGGAGGCCGTTGATGCCGGGCTCGCGGACAAAGCCGTCGCGGACCCCGAAAGCAAGAACAAAGCCGCCGAGGCCCTCGCGGGTCACGGTGCGATTTTCAATTTCGCGAACTTGCCGGAATCCCTTCGGACTCTGGTGGAGGCGCACAGGGCAAAGGGCGCGGACACACCGCCGCCCGAAACGCAGGAGGATGATGACATGGATCTCAAAGATCTCACCTCTGCGGCGCTGGCGGAAGCCCGCCCCGACCTGGTCGACGAGATCAAGGCGGCGGCGAAACTGGAGTCCGCTGAGGCCGTGGAGGCGGCGATCAAAGCCGAGCGCGAACGCGCCGGCGGGATTGCCGCAAAGGCCGCCGAGCTTGGCAGTGCGGTAGACGTCGCCAAGCTCATCAACGAGGGGACGGATCTGCAGGCCGCCTGGCAGCAGATGCTGGTCGCAAAACAGGAGGAAATGCACCAGGGCGCACAGGCGAGCGACCTCGGTCACGACAGCGGCGATGAGCGGAAGGTCAATCCGTTCCTGCCGAAGGAGGGCTAACACATGAGTGCTGATGCAAGGCTTCGCTGCGCTCTGAGCGAAACAAAGTCGATTACCGTCACCGCGGCCAGCCCTGGCGTTACCGCCGGGACGATGGCCAAAGTGGAGGACGTCGTGGGCGTGTACCTTGAGGACGCCGACACCGGCGACGAAGTGGCGTTCTGCTACTACGCGCCCAAGATCGTCGTTACCTCGGTCGCGGTTGGAACGGGCAAGTTCACCGCGGGATCGAAGGTGTACTTCGACGCCGCAGACAAAGAGATCAACGAATCCAGTACCGGCAACACGCTGTGTGGCGTGGTGCTCGAAACCCCGGCCCTGGCTGCCGAAACGGTGCTCATTGCACTCGACGGCACGCTCGGGATCGTCGCATAAGGAGGGCTGCACGATGGCTCGAAGATTTCAAGTGCTTGATTGGCCGGCCGCTCGTGCGGCCCTTGGCGGACGCACCGATCCTGAAACGGTCGGCAACATTCGCGCCGCCATCAACGAGTTCCTGGCGAAGCCGCCGGAGCGCATGAGCCGGTTCCAGAACGCCGCGTCGGCGCAGGATTTCCCGGACAGCATTCTCCCGCAGGCGTCGAAGTTCCAGGAACTGTCCTACTACGATGATGGATGGGAAGCTGCGTTTGACGTGATGGATTTCAGCGCGTCGAAACGCAACGGCTTCGAAATCCTGACTGTCGAGGACGGCCTGACGTTCGAGAGCGTGCCCGAGGGCCAGAAGGCCAAGGTGTACGCGATGTCTGGCGACAAGGTGACCGTCCATTTCGAGAAGATCGGCGGCGCTTTGGGTTGGAGCCGCACCCTGCTCGATGACGAGGAGTACTGGGCGATCGACAATGCCGTCGCCGCGTTCCGCAACAAGTGGTACGCGACACGCGCGGAGACAGCCTACGCCCTCATCGAGGCGCTGGGCTCGGCATACAACGTTACGTGGCAGGCCGCCGTCCCGACGTCCCTGTCCACTGCGGACGCCAACTACACGGCGATCCGGGACATCAACACCATCAACAAGGCGGGGTACGAAATCCTGAATGCCGTCAAGGATTCGGGATACGGCATCACTCCGTCGACGCCTGTGGTGTTGCTGTACCCGCTCGCTCTGGCCGCTCGCATTCGCCGGGCGCTCACCGTGCAGAACTGGGGTCTGTCCGCGGACTTCCCCGGCGTCCAGTACAACGTGATCCCCATTCCGACGCTCAGCTTCGCGAGCGCGACGTCCTACTACGTTGTGCTCCCGAAGAACAAGCTCGTGTGGGGCGACCGG
>MWDT01000117.1 GCA_002070825.1 Verrucomicrobia bacterium ADurb.Bin122 | reverse complement strand
ACTGGCTGCCCGACTAGGGATCGAACCTAGACAAACAGATTCAGAATCTGCTGTGCTACCATTACACCATCGGGCAGTGAGAGTTAAACTACGACAGGAAGACGATGGAGCCGGCGACGGGAGTCGAACCTGCAACCACCTGTTTACAAAACAGGTGCTCTGCCATTGAGCTACGCCGGCGCAAATCCGAGAACATCGCGAGACAACGCCTGAGACGCCGCCGCACACGCACAAACATCAAAGAACGCTTCGACCAGCGCCACCTGGGGGAAAGGCGGTTTTGGTGGCTCCCCGGGGACTCGAACCCCGAACCAATTGATTAAGAGTCAACTGCTCTACCATTGAGCTAGGAAGCCAAAATGAAGGTGGTGAACGCTCGAAATCTGGCGCGGCAAGTCAATACCTTTTCCGAAAACTTCTTTGTAACTTTCCACAAACATCTGACCTCAGCCCGCTAACCCTGCCGAAAAAAGTCGTACGCGCGCGGCGTGGACTATTTCAGCTCCCGCCTTTCGGCGGTCCGACACCCGGAATTCTCCATCGTGAGCGAGCACCGACGGGGCACCTCGGGGCCTGCATTGGCTAAAAAATCCCCTTGCCAAGCGCAGGCCGGCCGTCTGTGTTCCGCCACTCTCCTCATGCAAAAGACCAAAAAGTCCGTTGCTAAGCGCTTCAAGCTGTCCGCCAAGGGCAAGCTCGTTCGCCGCACGCCCGGCTTCCGTCACTTGCTTGGTTCGAAGAGCACGAAGCAAAAGCGTCGTGCTACCAAGGACAAGCTCGTCGCCGAAGGCCACGCTGTGCCGCTGAAACGTTGCCTGCCGTTCGGCCTCTAAACCAACAGCCGAAGCATCAACCATAACTTCGTCAGCCAGGTGATCTCTTTCTAGGCGACCCGGCGGCGACCAAAAATACACAAACATGCCTCGTGTAACAAACTCACCGGCCTCCCGCAACCGCCGTAAAAAAGTGTTGCGCTACGCGAAGGGCTATTTCGGCAACAAGTCGAAGCTCTTCCGCTACGCGAAGGAAGCTGTCCAGCACGCCTGGCAGTATGCCTATCGTGATCGTAAGAAGAAGAAGGCCAACTGGCGCGCCCTCTGGATCGTGCGCGTCAACGCTGCCTGCCGCAACGCCGGCATGAGCTACAGCCGCTTCATGGAAGGCCTCAAAGCCGCCAACATCACCCTCGATCGCCGCGTCCTCAGCGACCTCGCGATCCGTGACGAGGTGGCGTTTAACGCCCTGGTGCAACAAGCCCAGGACGCGTTGAAGGCCAAGGCCGCTGCAAAGAAGGCCTAATTCAGCGCGAGCCCGGGTGGGCTCGCCTTCCCATTCCCCGGAGGACGGGCCTCTTCACTGAGGCGCCGTCCTCTTTTTTTGTGCCGTTTCCCTTCCCACCCTTGCGCCAGCCACCGCGAAACACTCTTGTGGCCCCTCCACCCTTCAGGTGAACTCTTTCCCTCTCATGGAATCGCAACTCTCCGCCCTCCTCGCAAAAGCGCAGGCCGAGTTTCCCACACTCGCCACGCGGCCCGATTTCGAAGCCGCCAAAGCCCGCTACGTCGGCCCCAATGGCGAATTTACCGCTCTCATGAAACAGATGGGCTCCGTGCCCAAGGAGCAGCGCCCCGCCATCGGCAAACTCATCAACGAGGCCAAGGGCAAGTTGCAGCCCCTCCTCGACGCCGCCCTCGCGCGCCTCGAGCAGGCCGAGCTCGCCGCTCAGCTCGGGCCCGCCGTCGACCCCACGCTCCCTTCGCCCGACATCGGGCCCGGCACGTTCCACCCGCTCACCCTCGTCCGCGAGGAGATGTGCAGCATCCTGCGCAAGGTCGGCTTCGTCGTCGCCGACGGCCCCGAAGTGGAAACCGAATACTACTGCTTCGACGCCCTCAACACCCCCGCCGATCACCCGGCCCGCGACGCGCAAGACACGTTTTACCTGCCCGACACCGTCCGCTTCGGCAACGTCTCCAAGAAGACCGCCGAGGAGAAATACCTCCTCCGCACCCACACCTCCTCCGTGCAGATCCGTACGATGCTCAAGGGCCAGCCGCCCATCCGCATCGTCTCGCCCGGCCGCGTGTACCGCCGCGACACCTCCGACGCCACCCACTCCGCCAACTTCCACCAGCTCGAGTGCCTCTACGTGGACAAGAACGTCACCGTGCGCGACCTCAAGGCGCTCCTCGACTACATCTTCGCCTCGCTCCTCGGCAAGGACACCAAGACGCGTTTCCGCCCGCACTATTTCGGCTACACCGAGCCCAGCTTCGAAGTCGATCTCTCCGCCAAGCACCTACCCAAGGTGAACAAGGAGTGGATCGAGATCGGCGGCTGCGGCATGGTCGACCCCACCGTCTTCGACGCCGTCGGCTACGACTCCACCGTCTGGAGCGGCTACGCCTTCGGCATGGGCATCGAGCGCCTCGCCATGCTCCTCTACGGCATCGATGACATCCGCTATTTCTACCAAAACGACGCCCGCTTCCTGAAGCAGTTCGCCTGAGGATCACCCGATGAAAGTCTCTCTTAACTGGCTCAAAGATTACGTTCAGCTCGACGCCCCGATCGAAGAGATCTCGCGCGCCGTCACCTTCGTCGGCCTCGAAGTCGAAGGCATCATCCGCACCGGCGCCCCGAAGCTCGAAAACGTCTTCGTCGGCGAAGTGCTCACGCGCGACAAACACCCCAACGCCGACAAACTCTCCGTCTGCACGGTCGACGTCGGCCCCGCCGGTGGCGTCAAAACCATCGTCTGCGGCGCGCAAAACTACAAAGTCGGCGACCGCGTGCCCGTGGCGTTGCCCGGCGCCGCCCTGCCCGGCGACTTTGTCATCAAACAGGCGAAGGTCCGCGGCCAGCTCTCCGACGGCATGATGTGCTCCGCCAAGGAGCTCGGCGTCGCCGAAGACGCCGCCGGCCTGCTCATCCTCACCGACCGCCCCGCTCTCGGCACGCCGATCAACGAGATCCTGCCTCCCGGCGACACCGTCATCGACATCGAGGTCACGCCCAACCGCCCCGACTGCCTCTCGCACCTCGGCGTCGCCCGCGAGCTCGCCGCCTGGTTCAAAAAGGATTTCGTCTATCCGGAGATCAAATTCCAGGGTGCCGTCTCCGCCGCGCGTCCCGAGCTCCTCCAAGGCGTCCGCGTCGAGGCCCCCGAGGATTGCCCGCTCTACTCGGCGCACATCGTCACCGGCGTGAAGGTCTGCCCGAGCCCCGCGTGGCTCCAGGACCGCCTCCGCGCCATCGGCCTGCGCCCGATCAACAACATCGTCGACGTCACCAACTACGTGATGTTCGAGTACGGCCAGCCGCTGCACGCGTTCGACGCCAAGAAGATCGCGGGCAACCGCATCGTCGTGCGCCGCGCCAACGACGGCGAAAAGATCGTCACCCTCGACGGCAAGGAGCGCACGCTCAGCAGCCGCACCCTCGTCATCGCCGACACACAAAAGCCGCTCGTCGTCGCCGGCGTCATGGGTGGTGAAAACTCCGGCGTGGACGACACCACGACCGACATCGTGCTCGAAGCCGCCCATTTCCGCCGCCAGTCGGTGCGCTGGACGTCCAAGCACCTCGGCCTCTCCTCCGACTCCTCGTACCGCTACGAGCGCGGCGTCGATCCGCACTCCACCATCGAGGCGGCCCGTCGCGCGCTCGACCTCATCGTCGCCACCGGCGGCGGCCAGATCGTCGGCCCCATCCACCAGGAAGGCGGCGACAAGCCCTGGCTGCGCGAGATCGTGCTCACGCCCGACTACGTGCGCGCCAAGCTCGGCTTCGACATCGCCGACGCCGAGATGAAGACGACCTTCGAGGCCCTCGAACTCTCCATCACTCGCGACGAGAAACTCGCCGACGGCTCCGTGCAGTGGACCGTCGCCGTGCCGAGCTGGCGCGACGACCTCGACCGCCCGATCGACCTCGTCGAGGAAGTGCTCCGCCACTACGGCACCGAGCGCATCCCCGCCGCCGTCGTCCAGGCGCCCGGCCTCACCGCCAACGACGACCCGATCGTGCAGTTCAACCGCCGCGTCGCCACCAAGCTCGTCGGCCACGATTTCCACGAGTGCATCACCTACACGCTGCGCCCGGAGAAGGAAGTCGCCACCTGGGCCTCGCAGACGGCCGCCGCCGAGCTGCGCCTCTCGAATCCGTTTATCGAAGACCAGTCGCACCTGCGGCCCACGTTGATGCTCGGCCTGCTCGAATCGCTCCGACTCAACCAGTCGCGCGGCGTGGCCGTTTCCCGGCTCTTCGAGGTCGGCCGCATCTTCGTCGAGCGCAACGGCCAGAATCTCGAGTGCGCCGCCGTCGCCTTCATCATCGCCGAGGATCAGGAGCGCCGCTGGAAACAGCGCGAGTCCGCCGATTTCTACACGGCCAAGAAACTCACTGCCGAGCTCGCGGCCGCCGCAGGCATCGACTTCACCCGCCAGCCGCTCGGCCCCGTCATGGGCAACGAAATGGGCTGGCAGGCCGACCACTCCTGCTCGGCCGGCGACCTCCAGCACGGCTGGATGGCCCATTGCGGCCTGCTCAATCTCGCCATGGTCAAATCCATGGGCATCGAGGGCAAAATCTACGGCGGCCTCTTCGCGATCCTGCCGGAAAAGGTCACCGCCGAGAGCACGCGCCTGCGCTACACGCCGTTCAGCCTGTTCCCCGCCGCCCTGCGCGACCTCGCGCTCGTCGTCGAGGCGCACACACCGGCCGACGAGGTGCGCAAGCAGCTCGCCAAGATCGCCCGCGCCGCCGTTGGCAATGTCTTCGCTCTGGAAAACGTGCAGATCTTCGACGTTTACCAGGGCAAGGGCCTGCCCGAGGGCAAGAAGAGCCTCGCCTTCTCCCTCGTGTTCCGCGCCGCCGACCGCACGTTGAAGGACGATGAGGTCAACGCCGTCTTCCTGAAGATTCAGGACGAGATCGCCAAAGCCGGCACCTACCAGATTCGCAAATAACCCAACGGGCGGCGCGACCAAATCCGCCGCCCTCTTCTTTCAGGCACCATGTCTCAGCCCACCGACCTCAACATCGACCACATCGCCACGCTGGCCCGCCTCGCCCTCTCTCCCGAGGAGAAAGCGGCCTTTTCCCAGCAGCTCGGCGGCATCCTCTCCTACATCGAACAGCTCAAGGAGGTGGACATCTCCGGCGTCGAGCCGATGGCCCACTCGTTCCCCGTGTACAACGTCTGGGGCGAGGACATCCCGCGCCCCGGCCTCCCGGTCGAGCTGGCCCTGAAAAACGCCCCCGCGCAACGCGACAACATGATCGTCGTCCCCACCGTCGTCGAGTGAGCCCACGCACCATGTCCTCCGAAATCTTCTACCAACCCGTCTCCGCGCTGGCCGACGCACTCGCCGCGAAAAAGCTCTCCTCCGTCGAGCTCACGCAGGCCGTCATCGAGCGCACCAAGGCCGTCGACGACCGCGTCCTCGCCTTCAACTCGTACGATGCCGACGACGCCCTCGCGCAGGCCCGCGCCTCCGACGCCCGCCGGGCCGCCGGCCAGACACGCGGCCCGCTCGACGGCATCCCCGTCGGCCTGAAAGACGTAATCTCCGTCGCCGGCCAGCCGCTCACGGCCTCGAGCAAGATCCTCGCAAACTTCGTCTCGCCCTACGACGCCACCGTCACGCTCAAGTTGAAAGATGCCGGCGCCGTCTGCTGGGGCCGCCTCAATCTCGACGAGTTCGCGATGGGCTCCTCGACGGAAAACTCCGCCTTCAAAACCTCCAGCAACCCGTGGGCGCTCGACCGCGTGCCCGGCGGCTCCTCCGGCGGCAGCGCCGCGGCCCTCGCCGCCGGCGAAGCCATCGCCACGCTCGGCTCCGACACCGGCGGCTCCATCCGCCAGCCCGCCGCACTCTGCGGCATCGTCGGCATGAAGCCGACCTACGGACTCATTTCCCGCTACGGCCTGATCGCCTACGCCTCGTCGCTCGACCAGATCGGCCCGTTCACCCGCACGGTGGAAGACGCCGCGATCATGCTCGGCACCATCGCCGGCCACGATCCGCTCGACTCGACGTCGTTCAAGACCGAGATCCCCGACTACCGCGCCGCGCTCAAGCAGCGCAAAGGCCCGTGGAAACTCGGCGTCGCCAAGGAATATTTCGGCGAAGGTCTCGACCCCGAGGTCGCCGCCTCCGTGCAGCGCGCCATCGACTACTACCGCCAGCAGGGCTGCGAAATCAAAGAGGTCTCCCTGCCGCACACGAAATACGCCGTCGCCACCTACTACATCATCGCGACCGCCGAGTGTTCCTCCAACCTCGCGCGCTTCGACGGCATCCGCTACGGCCACCGCAGCGCCAAGGCCACCGACGCCATCGACATCTACTCGCTCTCGCGCGCCGAGGGCTTCGGCCCCGAAGTGAAGCGCCGCATCATCCTCGGCACCTACGTGCTCTCCAGCGGCTACTACGACGCCTACTACCTCCGCGCCCAGAAAGTCCGCGCCCTCATCCGCCAGGACTTCCTCAACGCGTACAAGGACGTGGACGCCATCCTCACGCCGACCTCACCCACGCCCGCGTTTAAGAAAGGCGAAAAAGCCTCCGACCCGCTCTCGATGTACCTGAGCGATATCTACACGATCGGCGTCAACCTCGCGGGTCTGCCGGGCATCTCGATCCCTTGCGGCTTCACGCAGAGCAAGCTGCCGGTCGGTCTGCAAATCATCGGCCAGCCCTTCCGCGAAGCCGACCTGCTGGCCATCGCCCACACCTACGAGCAAGGCCACGCCTGGCACACCGAACACCC
>MWDT01000116.1 GCA_002070825.1 Verrucomicrobia bacterium ADurb.Bin122 | reverse complement strand
GCTATCGTGTGTAGCGCGACAGAGGCAACGAGTGTGCCTGTTTAAAACGTTGGTTTATTAGATATAAGAAATCGACATAGACTAAAGTCATACCCTCTGCCTCGACCAATGCCTTCTTGCTGCTCCCATGTGGCGGATTCCTGCTGAGCGCTGAGAGTGGTCGCGCCTCATGCAGATGTGTGCGGCGGATTGCTCGCAATCCCAAATATCCCCCAAACCCTAATGACTCCAAAATTCGTCAGAGCACGAAACCGGGGCCAGCTGGTGACGTTGCAGGCCGCTGCATTCGCCATGCTTGGCACCGTGATGGCGCAAGCCCAGTCGGTGCCGCAGGAGAAGCCCACGGCCCCCGCAACTCCAGAAGCGTCGGAAGAAATCGTCGAGCTTTCTCCGTTCGAAGTAAACAGTAGCAAGGATACCGGCTATCAAGCCACCGAAACGCTCGCAGGTACACGCATCCGCACCGAGTTGCGGGATGTCGGCTCCGCAATCTCGGTGGTCACTAAGGAATTCATGGAAGATATTGGAGCGACGGATACTTCTACATTGCTTCAATATACGACGAATGCTGAGGTCGCCGGTACACGTGGTACGTATGGCGGTCTTGGCAATGGTCAGACCCTGTATGAGAGTGCCAATACGATCGGTACCAACAACCGTGTGCGTGGCCTATCTTCCGTCGATAATACCCGCGACTTCTATTCAACAAGCATTCCGTGGGACGCTTATAATGTGGACCGCATCGACATCCAGCGCGGTCCGAATTCCATCCTGTTCGGCCTCGGCAGTCCGGCTGGCATCGTAAATGCCGCCACCCGCAACGCCGAGTTTGGCAACAAGGGCAGTGCCGAGTTTCGTGTTGCATCCTATGGCAGCTCGCGGGCCTCGCTTGATGTGAATCATGAGCTCATCAAGGACGTGCTCTCCTTGCGCGTGGACGGTTTGTGGTCCAATGAGAAGTACCAGCAGAAGCCGGCTTACCAAAAGGATAAGCGGATCTATGGAGCCCTGCGTTTTGATCCGAAACTATTCGGCAAGGACTTTAAGACCAGCATCAAGGTCAAAGCCGAAAAGGGCGATATCAAGGCCAACAAGCCCCGTACGGCGACGCCTTACGATAATCTCACTCCGTGGTTCGTTTCCACGGCCGATGGTGGTGCCGGCAAGATCTCGATCGGCGAGACCGCGGCCGATGCCTACTCGCTGTATGACCTGGGCTCGAGTGCCAATCTGACCAACCCCTGGGTGTCGACCACCGGCAGCCAGCAGACCGCGTTCTTCCTGACGGAAGGCAGCACCGGTGTGATCACTAACGTCACCGGCGGTTATATCAATAACGGCTTCCTTAACGCCAACGGCAGTGTGCGTGGTGTGGGCGATAATGCCCTCGGTCAGCGCTATGCAGAGCAATATGCCCGGTTGTCCAATTATCAGACGTACGCCCAGTACTCCAAGCAACCGTACTGGCAGTACGCTCAATATAAGAACAAGATGCTGACCGACTCGTCGGTCTTCGATTTCTATAACAACTTGATTGATGGCGACAATAAGGGCGCAACCGCCCGTTGGACGAATTATAATGTCGACCTGACCCAGAATGCCTGGGGTGACCGCGTCGGCCTCAACCTAACCTATAACTACGAGAAATACGACAACGACAGCTGGTCCGTCCTAGGATCTGCGCCGACGATCGATGTCAATATCGCTCGGACACTTCAGGATGGCACGACCAACCCGAATTACGGCCGTCCGTATGTTTCCTCCGTCGCCGGCGGCGGTAGTGGAAACTGGGCGACCACGGAGCGCGAGGCCATGCGTGCCTCACTCTTCGCGGAAGGCCGTGCATCGGATGTCTTCGATAACAAGTTCCTGGTGAAACTGCTCGGCCGGCACCGCTTGAATGGAGTCATCAGCGAGGATACCTACAAGACGGAGAGTCGCGACTTCAACCTGTATGCCAACTCCAACTCTTGGAATACCTTCCTGACCAAGAGCACGAACAAGGCGTTCAACTATAATTCGCCGCTCTCGTTTATCTATCTCGGCTCGTCGCTGGCCAATGCGACCACCGCGTCCGGTGCCAACCTCCAGCGGATTGAGTCCGACATTCATATGCACGATACCGGTGTGTATCTGTTCGACTCGACTTGGAATGCCGCCTCGACCGTCACCCCGGGCGCTGCGTGGACCCCCTCCGGTCGCTTGACCGAGGTGTTCAACAGCACCGCGACCACCCAGGCTTCCAACCCAGCCAACTACAAGGGCTGGAGCAACGACCGCTACTTGGATCTCCTCAGCCATAACGAAGGCGATTCCCTGTACACGTCTGCAAACCGCAAGGAGCAGAAAGTCACTTCCTACGCCGGGACTTGGCAGGGCTTCCTCTGGAACGAGTCGATCGTGCCGACCCTGGGCTGGCGCTACGATTCGGTCAAGATGCGCTCTGTAAATGCCTTGGCTGATTCCACCAAGAACAACTACCTGAAGCTTGATGAGGCGAACTTCTCGCTGCCCGACTGGGATTCGGGGAGCAAGAATGTTAACTTCTACAAGAGCCATTCGACCGCAGGCGGCGTGGTGCTCCACCTCAACAAGGCCGTGCCGATGAGTTGGGATAATTATATTCCGCTGAACATCAGCTTCAGCTATAATGACTCGAGCAACGTGAAGGTCGATACGCCCCGTGTCGATGTCTTCGGCTCGCCGATCGCGAACCAGTCCGGCAAGACCAAGGAGTACGGCGTGTTGCTCGCCACCAAGGATAACCGCTTCTCCTTCCGTGCGATCAAGTACGAGACCACCATCAAGGATGCGACGGCTTCGACGAGCACGAACTTCCATGGTGCGATTAACTACGGGCTCCAGTTCCGCAATGTGTTCCTTTATAAGCTTTCCAGCTATAACTGGGACTCTCGTGCGGCGCAGAATGCCGGCAGTACCGCGACGTTTAACGGCCAGACCGTTATCTACAACACTCGTCACTACTGGACGCCTGCGTATGTCGACTCCAACGGCCGTCCCGTTGCGACGATCTACGCTGGCAGCTCCATGTATCCGACCGATGCGGCTGCTCCTGCCGGCTCTCACCTCGAGACCGAGGCTGAAGCCATCAAGCACCGCGATGATTGCATCGATGCCTGGAATAACATCCAGGCTTGGCTGACCGACAAGGGCTTCTTCAAAGCTTGGAACTACGGCGCGGGCCCGACGACTGCGTCGGCGCTCACCAACCGTGGTACCTTCGAGGCCACCGGCACCGTTAACGCGGCCGGCATCGTCGAAAATGCCGCTTATACCCCCGACTCTGCGTCCATGTGGCAGTATGGCGGTTCGGCTCCGACCGGGTTTGCCATCACCGAGGACCAGGAGTCCGAAGGTTATGAGTTCGAAGCGACGGCCAACATCACGAAGAACTGGCGCCTGGCCTTCAATGCGGCCAAGACGACGGCCATCTCCAGCAATGTCGGCAACGGTGCGATCAGCGAGCTCTACAACTACCTTGATGCACAGATGGACGGCATCGCTGGCGACATGCGTCGCTGGAACGGCGACTTCCGTGACGGCAACGAAGTACGCGACGCGTGGACCAGTTTCGAAACCGACTGGAACCTGCTCATGCTCCGCGAGAAGGTCACCTCCTCCGAACTGCGCAAGTGGCGCTTCAACATCATCACCAACTACTCCTTCACGGAAGGTTGGATGAAGGGTGTCGGCATCGGCGCCGCCTACCGCTGGCAGGACCGAATCGTCATCGGGTACCCGATCATCGCGGACGCCTCTGGCAATCCGTCATACGATCTCAGCAGCCCTGTCTACGGGCCGCGTGAAGACGGTCTGGACTTCTGGGTCAGCTATAAACGCAAGCTTACGGACAAGATCGACTGGAAGATCCAGTTGAACATCCGCGACGCGTTTGAGAACGAGGGCCTGATTCCGGTCAACATCCAGTCGGATGGCACCACCTATGCGGGCTTCCGCATCAAGCCGGTGCAGGAATGGTCCCTGACCAACACGTTCTCGTTCTAGACGATGAAAACAGCTCCGGCCTTCTCTTATTTAAGTGAGCGGAGGCCGGATGCTTTTCAGCCCGAAAACGGGTACTTGTTTTTCGCGGCGCTGCGCCATCCCAGGACCTGTTCGTGACCAGTGTACCGCGTTCTTAGGAATATGACCAGGGTTTGGGCCCCTCCATTTGGGTTTGGAGGGGCCCAAGTTTTTGGGCTACGCGCTACCGGTGTTTTGCCGCGTGCCTGCAACCATTTCCCCTTCGGTGCGTCCATCCCGCAGTCCTCCGTCTCGGCCAGCACGAGCACACTCTTCGATTCTCCCACTCCATCTCGTCTTTCCCTATGCACCTTGTACCTCCCGGTGGCCATCGGCCCATCCACTTCTTTTCGCCGGTTTGCATTTTTTCTGTCCGTGCTCTCCTGTGTCGCGCGCTGTGCCTGTGGGCGTTTGCGTGTCTCGCTACGATCGAAATGGCCGCGGCCAGCCTGGGCCTCCCCACCGACATCGTGACTGGAAAAGATGAGGGCGAGGCGCTCTGCCTCTTCTCTCGCGACGGGGCCGCGCCGATCTTCATGGATGCCTCCGATCATGCCGGTGTGCTGCGTGCCGCCGCCGATCTGTGCGCTGATTTCGAACGGGTGGGAGGGGGAAAGCCGGCGCTAAACACCCGCGACCAGCCCCGCGGTGATACCGTGGTGATTGCCGGGACCTTGGGCCGCAGCGCGCTGATCGACCAGCTCGTCCTTGCCGGAAAATTCCCGACCACGGACCTTGCGGGCAAGTGGGAGTCGTTTGTCATTTCCACCGTCGAAGCGCCCATGCCGGGCGTCTCCCGTGCACTGGTGATCGCGGGCAGCGACAAGCGCGGCACGATCTACGGCCTCTACGAACTTTCCGAACAGCTCGGCGTCTCGCCCTGGTACTGGTGGGCCGACGTGCCGCCGAAGAAACGCACCGAGGCCTACGTGCGCCCCGGCCGCTACGTCTCCGGCGAGCCGGTCGTGAAATACCGCGGCATCTTCCTCAACGACGAGGCTCCGTGCCTGACCGGTTGGGCCGCGGAGAAGTTCGGCGGCCTCAACTCGCAGTTTTACACCAAGGTCTTCGAGCTGCTGTTGCGTCTGCGCGCCAACTACCTCTGGCCGGCGATGTGGGACAACGCCTTCAACGAGGACGACCCGCTCAATCCCCGCTTGGCCGACGAGTACGGCATCGTCATGGGAACCTCGCATCACGAGCCCATGATGCGTGCGCACAAGGAGTGGACCACGCGCCGCGCCCAGTACGGCAACGGCCAGTGGAATTATGCGACGAACGCCGAGGCGCTCCAGCGCTTCTTCCGCGAAGGCATCGCGCGCAACAAGGACTTCGAGAATCTCGTCACTGTCGGCATGCGCGGCGATGGCGACGAGAGCATGGTCAGCACCGGAAGCATCGAGTCCGATATCAAACAGCTGGAAAAAATTTTCACCGATCAGCGGCGCATCCTCGCCGAAGAGATGAAGGTCGATCCTGCCACGGTGCCGCAGCTTTGGGCTCTGTTCACCGAGGTGCAAAAATTCTACGAGGCCGGCCTCCGCCCGCCGGACGATGTCACCTTGCTCTGGACTGACGACAACACCGGCAACCTCCGGCGACTGCCCACGCCCGACGAGCGCGGCCGCAGCGGCGGCGCCGGCATCTACTACCACTTCGACATGCACGGCGGCCCGTACGCCTACCAGTGGATCAACACCAATCCATTCTGGAAGATCTCCGAGCAGATGAACCTGGCCGCCCAGTACGGGGCCACCCGCATCTGGATCGTCAACGTCGGCGATCTCAAGCCGCTCGAACTCCCGATCGAGTTTTTCCTGCGGATGGCCTGGAATCCCGCCGCCTACACCGGCGATCAGGTCGCCGACTACACGCGCCGCTGGGCCGAGCGCGACTTCGGTCCGGAGCATGCCGGCGAGATCGCCGACATCGTCACGCTCTACACGAAATACAACGGCTGGCGGAAACCCGAGCTGATCAAGCCGGAGACCTTCAGTCTTCTTCACTACAACGAGGCCGACCGCGTGGAGTCCGCCTGGCGCGACGTCGCCGAGCGCGCCGAGAAGCTTTACGCGGTGCTGCCCCCCGAGCAGCGCGATGCGTTCTTCCAGCTCGTCCTGCATCCGGCCAAGGCCTCGTCGATCGTCGCCACAATGAACATTGCCGCCGGTCGCAACCACCTGTTCGCCAAACAGGGCCGCGCCACCACCAATCGGCTCGCCGCGGAGGTGCGCGAGTTGTTCCGCCAGGATCGCGCGCTGACCGACGCCTACAACCACCAGCTTGCCGGCGGGAAGTGGAATCACCTCATGGATCAGACTCACCTCGGCCAGTTCGACTGGGAGCCGCCGGTGGTCGATGCGATGCCCGCCCTCGTCGAAGTGGCTTCGGCCAATGAAGCGCGCCTGGGCGTGTCGATCGAGGGCAGCCCGTTCACGTGGCCGGACCATTACGCGGGCCCCGCACTGCCGGCCTTCGATTCGTTTCAACCGCGTCGCTCGTATGTCGACGTCTTTGCGATGGGCACGCGCCCCGTCGAGTTTGAGGTCGCTGCCGAACAGCCGTGGATTCTTCTCACCGAGGAGCTCCGTGTCGGCGGAGATTGGCGTTACTGGGTCGAGATCGATTGGGCCAACGCACCGGAGGGCGATTCCACTGGGATGATCGTCGTCCGCGGCAAGCGGACCGTGCGTGTGAAGGTGCCCGTCTCGAAGGCGACCCATGCGCAACGCGAGGCGGCCAGCGGGCGCTTCGCGAGCCTCACCGGGCCGATTTCGATCCCCGCCTGCGCTCCGGCGCGGCAGACGGAGGTCGCCGGCGTGCGCTGGGTGTCG
>MWDT01000115.1 GCA_002070825.1 Verrucomicrobia bacterium ADurb.Bin122 | reverse complement strand
CAGCTCGCGCGCCACCAGATCGCCGGCCGAGCCCGCGCCCACCAGCAGCACGCGCCGCGCGCGGCCGTTCAGGGTGCCGCCCCGGGCCAGCGAGGCCCCTTCAGCCATCAGGCGGCCCAGCATCCGCACCCCGATCAGGCCGCCCGTCACCAGAAAGCCGTTGAAGAAGGTGATGCTGTAAGGCGGGCGCAGCCCCATCTGATGCGGCAGCGCCACCCGCAGCGCCAGCAGCGCGACGGTCGAAACCCCGATCGCGCCCACAAACCGCGGCACGTCGCCGGCGCTCACGTACCGCCACAGCAGCCGATTGCAGCCAAACAGCTCCAGCGCCACGCCCTGCACCGCCCACACCGTCACGAACGAGACCGCCACCTGGTCCCAGCCCCACCACGGCTCCTGAAACTCAAAGCGCAGCAGAAACGCCGTCAGATACGCCAACGCCATCACCGCCGTATCCGCCGCGTAGACGCCCAGCCTGCCGGGCCAGACACCGAACCGTATTTTCCAATCGTTCACCATGAAGTGTGTATCATTTAAGCAGATCAGCCCTCTTGCGAACAGCCTTGATTACGCGCTCTCAAGCACCGAAACCAAGACGCCGCAGATCCGCGCCACATCGTCCCGTTCGAGACCGGCTCCGGACGGCAGGCACACCCCGTTCGCGAACAGCCGCTCGCCGACCGCCCCGCCGATAACCCGCGCCCCTTCAAACACCGGCTGCAGGTGCATCGGTTTCCACACCGGCCGCGACTCGATGTTCTCCCGCTCAAGCGCCTCGATCACCCGCATCACCCACTCGCCCGCCCCGCCCCCGTTTTTACACTCGCCATTGCGACCACTGGGTGGCACTCCGGGCGGCTCTCCGGGCTCTCCCCGCGCGAGGCCACCCTCGCATGCCCCGTGCGCCCACTCGTCCGCCCCGCCCCCGTTTTTACACTCGCCATTGCGACCACTGGGTGGTCGCAATAACGCCACCGTCAGCCACCTCGAGCACCTCCCGTACCCCGCCTCCGGCATCAGCCTCACGCCCGGCACCCCTTCCAGCCGCTCGCGGTACCATTCGAAAATCTGCCGCTTTTTCGCGAGAATCCTCTCCAGCGCCTCAAGCTGCCCCACGCCGACCGCCGCGACCAGATTGCTCATGCGGTGGTTATACCCCAGTTCCCGGTGCTCGTACCACACCACCGGCTCGCGCGCCTGCTGCGCCCGTTTCCGCGCACGCTCCACCACGCCGGCATCCCGCGACGCGATCATCCCGCCGCCTGACGTCGTGATGATCTTGTTGCCGTTAAACGAAAATACCGCCGCCCAGCCGGCATCGCCAGCGGCCCGCTCCTTTTTGCAGCCACCCAGCGGCTGCAAAGACGAGGGTAAAAGCCCCGCACCACCAAGCCGATCCCCGTGCGAGGCCCCCATCGCATGCCCCGCGCACGCGCTCGCCCGTCCCGCGCCCGTTTTTACACTCGCCATTGCGACCACTGGGTGGTCATCCTGGCTTACTCCCGGGCTCTCCCCGTGCGAGGCCCCCATCGCATGCCCCGCGCACGCGCTCGCCCGTCCCGCGCCCGTTTTTACACTCGCCATTGCGACCACTGGGTGGTCATCCTGGCTTACTCCCGGGCTCTCCCCGTGCGAGGCCCCCATCGCATGCCCCGCGCACGCGCTCGCCCGTCCCGCGCCCGTTTTTACACTCGCCATTGCGACCACTGGGTGGTCGCAATAAACGGCCCCCAGCGCCTCTGCCGCATCAACGATCAGCGGCACCCCGTACCGCTCACACAGCGGCTCGATGCGCCCGTAGTCGCAGCACTGGCCGTAGAGGTCCACCGCCACCACCGCCTTGGGCAGCCGCCCCTCGGCCGCGGCCTGCACCAGCGCCTCTTCCAGCAAATCCGGATCCATCGTCCAGCTTGTCTCGTCGCAATCGATAAACACCGGCTCGGCCCCGCGCCGCACCGCCGGCGCAATCGATGAGATGAAGGTCAGATCCGAGCAGAACACACGGTCGCCGCGCCCGACCCCCAGCTCGTGAAACAGCAGCTCGAGTGCGGCGGTTCCGCTCGACAGCGCACAGGCGTGCGCGATGCCGGTCCGCTCGACGAACGCGCGCTCGAACCGGTCCACCATCGGCCCGCACGGCGCAATGTAGCCAGACGCGAAAGCCTCCTCCACTCTGGCCCGCTCGCTGCCGCCCAGCCACGGCGGCGACAAAAAAATCCGCTTGCTCATCATACGCCCTCACCACACGATGCGATACAACACCCCGCGGCGCTCGAACGACGCCGCCCGCTCAAGAATCGCCTCCGGCACATAGCACCGGACCGGCGACACCACATAGCCGCCGTCCGGCGACGCGCGCAACTGCCTCATGATCTCCTCGTCCGCTTCATTCTGCCAGAAGGACAGCCAGCGCCACGAGGCCGGCAGCCGCCCCATCGCCTGAGCCGCCATCAGCGGCGCGACCGCCGTCGTATCCGCCCATGTCACCATGCCCTCCGGATAACGCTCGCGCGCCACCGCTTCCACAAACCGCTCGGCCGAATCCTCGTTGTGCTTCCACGGGTATGCCCAATAGGCGAACTCGTCGCGGAACGGCAGCACGCGCGACCGCGGCGGCAACAGGCGCTCAGCCGCCCGACAGGTCACATGCGGCGCCAGCACGCTGCACGCCAGCGACACCGCCACGCTCGCCGCAAACCACCCGCGCCGTCCGCGCAGCACATACGCCGCGCCGATCCCGGCCCACACCGCCAGCAACCCCAGCGTAGGAAGAATGAAGGTCGCCTGGTCCGGCACCAGATAGCGCACCCAGAATATCGCATGCACAACCGTCAACGCCAGCAGCGTGCCGTGCACATCCCACGCAAACACTCGGCGATCGGCCACAGGGAACACGCGGAGCGCAGTCGGGAGCGCGGGCGTCCTCGCCCGCACATTGAACGTTGCGCGTTCAGCGTTCTCCCCCTCCCCACTTGAGCGTTGAACGTTGAGCGTTGAGCGTTGAGCGTTGAGCGTTGAGCGTTGAACGTTCTCCTTCCTCCCTCCTCCTTCCTCCCTTCTTCCTTCCCTCCCCCACCACGCCGCCAGCGGCACGACCGCCGCGTACAGCCAGCACGGGTTCATAAAGCTGCCGCTCGCTAGCGCCATGTTCGACGCCCAGAGCGGTCCGTCGCGCACATCCAGCGCCAGGATTTTCTGCTGGAACACCTCGCCGAACAGCGCGCTCCGGATCACCGCGTCCAGACTGCCGCACGCCACCCCGTAGCGCACGATCGGGATCAGGATCGGCAGCGCGCCAAGCGTCCAGAGCGCCGCGCACGCGCCCCACACCCACGCCGTACGCCGAAACAGCAGCAGGAACAGCACCGCGTACACCGGCAGATTCAGCAGCGCGAAATGATGCACCCCGAAGTGGCAGCCGTTGAAAAAGAGCGCGCCCGCGAACCACGCGGGCGACCGCGCCCGCAGCGCCCTCACCAAACACGTCAGTTCCAGCATCAGCAGGGCCAGCGACCACGTGTAGACCTCCGCCAGAGTACTCAGCCACCAGGCCATGTGCGCGCCGCCCAGCAGCGCGGCCGCCAGACACCCCGCGCGCAGCGACCGCGTCATGCCGTGCACCGTCAGCATCAAGGCCGCCAGCGCTAGCGCCATGCCCACCCCGCTCGACAGCGCATAGACATACGGCACGCCCACCCCTGGCAGGCACGCAGCCAGCAGCCGCGTCAGCAGGATATACGTCGGATGCAGGCGCGCGATACCGGCCCCGACCTCCCAGTCGTACGCCCCGGCCAAAAACTTGTACTGGTACTCGCCGCTGTCCTGCCAACTGATCCCGCGCTGCGCGGTCGCCGCATACACCGCCAAGGCCGCCAGCCCGACCAGCGCGCAGACGCCCAGCACCCGTGCTCTCTCACTCCCAAGAAATCGCATCTTCACCTGTCCCATGCCTTCTTGCGACCACCCAGTGGTCGCAAAGATGAGGGTAAAAGCCCTGCGCCTCCGCGTGAAGACACCCCCATCCCCAAGCTCTTCCCGCGCACCTCGCCCTCGCCCGTCCCGCCCCCGTTTTTACACTCGCCATTGCGACCACTCCGTGGTCTTCCGGGCCCGTCTCCGGGCTATCTCCGCGCACCCTCACCATCGCATGCCCCACGCGCGCCCTCGCCCGTCCCGCCCCCGTTTTTACACTCGCCATTGCGACCACTCCGTGGTCTTCCGGGCCCGTCTCCGGGCTATCTCCGCGCACCCTCACCATCGCATGCCCCACGCGCGCCCTCGCCCGTCCCGCCCCCGTTTTTACACTCGCCATTGCGACCACTCCGTGGTCTTCCGGGCCCGTCTCCGGGCTATCTCCGCGCACCCTCACCATCGCATGCCCCACGCGCGCCCTCGCCCGTCCCGCCCCCGTTTTTACACTCGCCATTGCGACCACTCCGTGGTCGCAATAATTACCGCGTCAGCCGCACGACCGCCGCCCCGTCCGCCACATCCTTGAGCGCCACGCTGCCGGCGCCCAGCGTCGCCCACGCGCCCACGCGCTTCAGCGGAATGGTGCCCGCGAGCGTGCCCAGCAGCGCGCCCTCGCCGATCACGCACCCGCCCGAGACGCACACACCCGGACAGAGCTGCGCAAAATCGCCGATCTGCGCATCATGCCCCACGCACACCTGATGGTTCACAAGCACCCCTTCGCCCAGCGACGCGCCCACCGAGACCACACTGCCGATGCCCACGAAACTCCCTCTGCCAATCTCCACATCCGGTGCGATCACAGCGCCGGGGTCAATCAGCGACACCGGCTCAAGCCCGAGCGCGCGTCCCTCGGCCATCACCTCCTGCCGCACGCGGTTGTTGCCGATCGCGCAGAAAAAACCCACCGTGCCGCGGTGCGCCTTCATGCCGGACAACGGCCCCAGCAGCGGATAGCCGCCACACTGCCCCTCGCGCTTATCCGCCGCGTCATCGCAAAATCCGATCAGCTCAAACTGCGGCGCCGCAGCATTGATCCGCTCGACCATCCAAGCGGCCTCCCGCCCGAAGCCGCCCGCGCCGACAATCACTAATTCCCGCATCAGCGTCTCCTTTCGCTATTTACGACCACCCAGTGGTTGCGAAGCCCTGCACCACCGGGCCGCTCCCGCGCACCTCACCCATCGCATGCCCCGCGCGCGCCCTCGCCCGCCCCGCGCCCGTTTTTACACTCGCCATTGCGACCACTGGGTGGTCGCAATAACTCTCCCATCGTCGCCTCGCCCTCGGCCGAGATCCCGCGCCGCGCCAGCACCTGCCACACCGTCAGCCACAGGATCTTCACGTCCAGCCAGAGGCTCCGGTGGTCCACGTACCAGACATCATACGCGAATTTCTCCTCCCATGTCAGCGTATTCCTGCCGTTGACCTGTGCCCAGCCCGTGATGCCCGGCCGCACCTCATGCCGCCGCGCCTGCTGCGGCGAATAGCGCGGCAGATAACGCACCGGCAGCGGACGCGGTCCGACCAGCGCCATCTCACCGCGCAGCACGTTCCACAGCTCCGGCAGCTCATCCAGGCTCGTGGCGCGCAGCCAACGTCCCGCGCGCGTCAGCCGTTCGGCATCCGGCCCGTCCCCCTCGCGCATGGTGCGCAGTTTCACCAGCCGGAACGGGCGTCCGTCCCGTCCCGCACGCTCCTGCACAAAAAAAATCGGGCGGCCCAACGCCGCCCTGACCACCCCCATAGCCAGCATCAACAGCGGCACCCACACCGCCGCCGTCAGCAGCACCACCGTCACATCCAGCATTCGTTTCATGCCCGCTCCCTTCTGCGTGAAGACACCCCCATCTCCGGGCTCGCCCCGCGCGAGGCCCCCATCGCATCACTCGTGTGCGCCCTCGCCCGCCCCGCGTCCGTTTTTACACTCGCCATTGCGACCACTCCGTGGTCATCCGGGCGGCTCTCCGGGCCATCTCCGCGCGCCCTCACCATCGCATGCCCCGCGCACGCGCTCGCCCACCCCGCGCCCGTTTTTACACTCGCCATTGCGACCACTCCGTGGTCGCAATAACACCGCCAGATACGCCGCCGCCAGCTTGTCGCGGTCGAACACCTCCTCGGCCAGCCGCCGCGCCCCCAGCCCCATGCGCCGCCGACGCGCCGGATCGCCGGCCAGCGCGCGCAGCGCCGCCGCCATCTCTTCTCCCGGCCGTTCTCCCTTGCAGACGATGCCGCAGTCATACGCCTTCAGCCACGGCTCCAGCCATGTGCTGCGGTTGAAGAGCGCCGGCACGCCGGCCGCGATCCCGTCGAAAAACTTATTCGGCGAATTCTCAAAGAAGAGCGGTTCATGCCTGAACGTCACCACATTCACATCCGCCGCGCGCACCAGCGCCACCACCTCCTCTTTCGCCAGCCGCCCGAAATACCTCTTTACACTCGCCATTGCGACCACTCCGTGGTCGCAATAACCCCGTTCCGGTCCGTCTCCCGCGAACCACCAGACGATCCGCTCGTCATCCGCCGTCGCCGCCACGGCCCCGGCCACATCCGCCATCGCATTGCTTCGGCCCATCGCCCCGCTGTAGAGCACCACCGTCTGATCCTCGCGCACGCCGTACTTCAGCCGCACCGCCCGCCGCACCGCCTCATCCGGTGCGCACATCTCCAAATCGCAGCAGTTCGAAATCGTGACGACCGCCTTCCTCCCTCCTCCTTCCTCCCTTCTCCCTCCTCCTTCCTCCCTTCTCCCTCCTCCTTCCTCCCTTCTCCCTCCTCCTTCTTCCCCAACTCCTAACTCCTCACTCCTAAATCCTAACTTCTCCTCCACCCTCTCCGTCATGCCGGTCGAACAGGTCACGATGGCGGCGGCATAGCGGTACGCCAGCGCCTCCAGCCGGAAACTCAGCCATTTGAGCACGGGGTTCTTCAGCACGCCGGCGGCGATCGCCGAGTCCGGCCAGACATCGATCGCCTCAAAGACATACGGCACGCGCCACAGCCAGCGCCCGACCAGCGCCGGCACCGCCAGGGTCAGCGGCCCGCTCGACGCGATCACCACATCATAGCCCCGCCCGCGCCGCAGCACAAACCACAAGGCGGCGGCCATGAACCGCAGGAACGACACCACACGCCGCGCGAAACCCATCTGCGGCCGGTACGCCGTGCCGCTCACAAAGACCCGCACGCCGTCAACCATCAGCGGCGCGCGCCCCGCCGGCCGCAGCGAATCGTCATAGCCCGCGCAGCACACCACATCCACGGCATGCCCCGCGCGCACAAACCGCCGCGC
>MWDT01000114.1 GCA_002070825.1 Verrucomicrobia bacterium ADurb.Bin122 | reverse complement strand
GTCGGCGCCATGCTCCTCGTGTTTACCGCACTGATCGCGTTGCTCAACGCCGTGCTGGCCCACGGTCTGGGCGGCTGGAGCGGCCTCAACGCCTGGATCGGACAGGCCACCGCGGGGAGCTACCAGACGCTTTCCCTCCAGTACGTGTTTGGCCTGGCTTTCGCGCCGCTGGCCTGGCTCATGGGCATCGATTACGGGCACCTGCTGGTCGCGGGCCAGATCATCGGCGAGAAGACCGTGCTCAATGAGTTCTACGCGTACGGCACGCTCGCGAAGCTCAAGACGAGCGGCGTGCTCACCGACACGCGCGTGCAGGTGATCCTCACCTACGCGCTCTGCGGCTTCTCCAACTTCGCCTCCGTAGGCATCCTGGTCGGCGGTCTCGGCGCGCTGGCGCCCAACCAGCGCACCACGCTCGCGCAGCTCGGCATCAAGGCGCTGATCGGCGGCTCGCTCGCGTGCTTCCTCACCGCCTGCGTCGCCGCCATGCTGACCTGACACGCAGCGCGGCGAAGGCCGCGCCTGCGAGGTCGGGAAACGGCGGAGGGCCGCGTTTACCGGAGGCGTTCGAGGATCACCGCCGCGTGGCGCGAAATCGGAGGCGTGGGCAACTGCAGCGTGCCACCCGCATGCGTGAGCGTTTGCGACGCCTGTGGCACGCCCGCGAAGGAATCCCACCACGTCACCCGCCACTCGCCGGCGGCCAGGTTTTCCAAAACGATCTTTCCAGAAACCGCCGCAGGTGCGGTCTGAGCAAAGACACCCTGCCGGTGCCAGACCCAGAGCGCGGCAAAGTCCGCGCTGCGCTGGCCCACCGCGGCGAGCGCCGGCGTGTCGAGGCCGAGGTCGATTCCCTGAAGGTCAAACCACTCGGCCTGACCTGAGTTTTCCAGGACGAGCGTGTGTTTCCCGGCCGCGGCGGGGAACGGAAGCTCGAACGGTCCGGCCGCGGGCGCGCCGGCGGCACGTTTCTCCCACGCGTGCTCCGCCACGGTCTGGCCATCGAGCGTGACGCGCAGGGCGCCGTGATCGGAGCCCACGCCCGCGATCTTCACGCGAATCGTCGTCGGCTTGGGCAGATCAAGCTGGAGCGTGGCATGGTTTGGGTAACCTTCGGCGATGGCTCCGGGCCAGCCGATGTAAATGCGCGGGATGTCGGCGTACGCGAGCAACTCGCGTCCATCCATCGCCACTTCGACGGTGGGCGCCGGACGCTTTTGCCACATCTGGCCGGCCGAGATTTCGAACGGAATCTGCGGCGCCCCCACGATGGCGGGCGAAAAAGGCTCCAACCCATCGCGGCGACCGAGGCCGGAGGCGGCGATGAACTTGGCGACGGCGCCGAGCTCGGGCAGGCGGCCGTTGTCGATCATCTGCTCGCCGAGCCAGGGCATCGCCGCGTAGCGCCCCTGCCCCATCAGGCTGGCCCACACCGGCGGCACGATCTGGATGCCAGTGCGTTTCTCTTCCGAGGAAAGCCGGAGATGGTCGTCACCGATTTCGCCGTAGAATACCGGTCGAACCGTGTCCTGCGGAGGCACGTCGAAGCGGCGCGCGTTGGCGAGGATGTTGGTCGCGTAGAGGTGCGGCTGGAAATAGTCCATCGCCGCGTACATGCCGCTGCGAAGGTTGTCGGTGCTGGTGGTGATGAGATGCCCGTAAACGTCGATCTGGCGGATGTAGGCGGCCATCTCCGCGTGCCAGCGGGCGATGGTCGTCTCGTCGTGCCCTTCGCGGATCGGATCGGTCCAGTGGACTTCGTTGAAAAACTCCCAAGCGAGGATCATCGGCGAGTAGCCCCAGCGCGCGACGATGTAGCGGTATTTCAACTCGGTGAGTCGCCGGGCCTCGGGCGAGGTGAAGAACTCCGACGGAGTCTTCAGGAAACCGCCGTTGGCGGCGTTCCAAGGATGCTCGGCCCAGCTCGAATCCGTGCCCGAGGTGTACTGGCCGTGGTGCTGGAGGACGAGCTGCATGTACACGCCCGCGTCGTCGGCAGTGTCGATCATGCGGTCCCAGCTTTCAGCGACTTGGAGGTCGAGCGTGCCAGGCTTAGACGAAGCGCCTTTATCCTTGGGTGCCCAGTCCAGATTGAGATCGCTCCAGTGGACCATCCAGACGCGAGTCCAGTTCAGGCCCGCCTCGCCGAACTGCTGCAGCATGCGCAGGTGGCCGGGCAGGCGCTGGTTTGCCCACGCGAGATTGGCTCCGATCGGCACATAGGTTTCGCCATCGGAAAACGTGAGACGCGGTGGGCGGCCGGGAGCGGTCCGCACAGGCAGACGTGTTTCCGCATCCGACACGGCCATGACTGAGGGAGAAACAGGCTGCGCGGCGAGGGCGAGCAGGGAGCCGTCGGCCGCTTCGAGTACGCGTCCGAGGCGGTATTCGCCCTTTTCAGAGGCACGCGCACGGACCGCGAAAACTCCACCGGACCAGACAAAGGCCGGCAGCCGCAAAACGTCGCCTGAAGGAGTCGACACCTCCGCCCAGAGGTCGCGTGAAAACGCGGGCGTCGCCGAAGGCGGTACCGTAAACATAAAAGTGACGGGGGAAGCCGCGTGGGCGATGGCCGCACCAATTAAGGAGAGACAGAAGAAGAGACCAAACTTCATGGGACAGAGGTAGCCGCAGGGTTGGGAAAACGCCCTTCATTGCCGAGGCGGCTCGCGCATGGGGCAAGCCAAGAAAAGCCCCACCGCCCAGTCCGGGAGGGAGGCCACAAAAAAGGCGCCGGGCAAAAGCCCGGCGCCTTGTGACGACTTAGGTGGTACCTAAGCGATATTAGAACGAGAACGTGTTGGTGATGGACCAGCCCATACCCGCTTGGATACGAGCGAGAGCCATCTGACCATCAGGATTCAAGCTAACCGGGACCAGCTTGGTGCGCTCACCCACGTTACGCAGGTTGAGCTGGATGCGCCAATCGATCTTGGAGGTGAGCTTGCGGCCATAGCCAACCCACACATCGAAGTGCTCGTCGGTCGGGCCGTAGAGCGGCAGGTTCACGTCGAGGTTACCGGCGGAATCCAGACCGTAGCCGAGCACGCGCTTGTCTTCCCAACGATAAGCGACGCCAATGTTGGCACCCTTGAGGAAGCCACTGTCGAAGTTATAGTTGTTGACGAGGTTGAAGCGCCACTGGGCGATTTCAGGAGCCTGCTGGCCGATCTGGCTCTTCAGCACGTTGTAAGGAAGGACGATGTTGTCGTTCCAGTTCTTGCGGAACGTATCGCCACCCCACAGCTTGAGCAAACCAGCGTCACCCGCGAGGAACTCGGTCATGGTGTTGATCCAAGCCTCAATCGAGGGGCTGATCGCGCTGTAGGCGGCATCCGTCTTGGACGCATTGATCGAGACCGTCCACTGCTTGATGGGCTGAGCGGTGAGCTCAACTTCCCAACCCTTGGAGGTCGTATCGCAGGTCGCGACAGGAGCCGAGCCAAAGCTGCCGAGGCTGCCAGCGTAAGCCGGCTGGATACCGAGGTTGCTAGCACCGACATAGCTGGGGCACGAGGCATACCAACTCGCCTCGGTGCTGCCAGGTCCGAGTTTCGAGACATCGAGATCAAGGCCGTACTCGTTGCAGAATTTCTGATCGAGCGGGAAGTTCGTCAGGAAGTCCTGAGCAATCGCGTAGATGCGAGCCTTATCCGGTGTACCGTCGGCATTGGTGGCAATGCCATCCCACGGCCAGCCCCAATCGCCCTGACGACGTTGCGGATCCGCAACACCATCCAACGCGGCGAGAGCATGGGTGACGCCCCAGTACGGGATCGCCCAGCCATAGTAGAGGTTGTTGCCGAAACCAGCGCCAGCGGCGCCGCTCAGGGTCGCGTCCTTCACATTGGTCTCGTAGTGCGTGACCTTGAGGGTGAGGCGATCATTGAGCGTCGTGATGGCGATGCCGTAGTCCTCGGTATCACCCGAGGGATTGGCGATCTGGTTGCCGAAGAGGTCGCCGCGAGGAGCGTCGGCCTTGAAGTTCTCGGACGTGTTGTAGATCAGGCTGATGTTCGTGCCACCAATCTTTTCACGCCAAGCCTTCGGGGTGTGCAAGACGGCACCATAGCTGATGCTCTCGCCTTCGGCCTTTTGGGTCTGGGCGGCGGCATCGCTGGTGCTGTAGTTCATCAGCGAGACATTGCCCGAGCCCTTCGGGGCCTGGATGCTGGTGTTGGTCACCTTATCCTTACGCCAACCCCAGACCGGCACGAACAGCTCGTCGAAGAAGTAGCCCTGCCAGGTAATACCCTGGGACTCGATCTTGTTGCGGGACTTCTGGCCGGCAGTGTAGAGCGAGTCGATATCGCCGCGATCCGCACTGAGGACATTGAAGGTCTCGGTGGTCCAGCCAACGTAGTTGGCGGGATTGTCGGCCTGGATGCCGGTGGTCGTCACCAAGCCACCAATCGGGCCAGCGGCCGGATCGGTATTGGTATAGGACGTGTAGATATACTCATCGTTGTAGCCAACGTTCGAGGCCGCATTCCACGTCGGCTTGAAGTAGCGAAGCGACTGGGTCGCGCTCGGGGAGATGACCGCGGAGACATTATTCAGGTAGGCGCCGGAAGCGGTGCTGAGGCCGCTCATGTCGCCACCGAGGTAGGCGATCCAGTCAACCTGGGCCGCACCGGTCATGACGTCATAAGTCTGGCTGGAAGCCGCCGCAAAGGAGGGGTCCGTGGCCCAGCGAGCGTAGTTGCGGTAATCCGTGCGCTTCACATCCTGCGAGAGCAGGCCGGTGAAGACATGGTGGCCCAAGATACGGGCCAGGAGGGACTTCTTATCGAAGAAGTCGTCGAAGCGCAGGTCGCCAAACGCCGTGAAGCGATGGCTGTCGCGATCGATGTAGTTCTCCGTGTTGCCGTACTGGCCGCTGTTGCCGACATAGGCGCGACCGACGTTCGGGTTGTCGCTGCCATCGAGCAACTTATCGTTGATGTCGATGCTCAGAACATACTCACCGGCGTTGAGGAAGCCGACCTGGCCATCCTCATAGCGCTGCATGTCGTACACATACTCGAAACCGAGACGATCACCGAAGAAGGTCTGAGAAACGGCGAGATTGGCCGCATCCCAACGGTTGTATTCCGACTTGTTCGAACCGTCCATCAGCAGGTTGTAGAAGTCGAAGATGGTGTTATCCGTCAGCGACTGGTCGTGGTAGTTAGCCGCGCCAAGCACACCCGCGTAACGGTAGTAGTTACGCAGACCGGCGATGGCCGCAGCCTTACCAAACTGGATGCCACCAATGGTGCCATCAATCTGACCGGCGCTGTTCAAGCCGCCAGCGACGCCAGCGACCGAGGCCTGGGAATTGATGGGAGCGGAGCTCGTGCTATTGTAGATGAGCTCCATGTTGCTGTTGGCACCACGGCCCATCGCAGCGTAGCCGTACCAAGGAGCAACGCCCTCGGGCCAGACTTCACCATTGGCTTGCGGCTCTTTGTTGGCCGTCAAACGGGTCCAGTCGGTCGTCGGATCGACCGTCAGCTTGTTCATGTTGGCAAAGCCGGTCACCGAGTCGGTGCCGGTCTTGAACCACTGGGTGATCGCATCCACCGGAGGCAGGGAGCGCGGGCGGTTGGCGTCGATGTCACCGCGCTCGTAGTTCACGCGGATGGAGGTGCGGGCGTCCGGGCCAAACAGCTTCGGATCGAAGCGCAGGGCACCGTAGATGCGGCGCGACTTCTGGTAGGCCGGATCCTGCTGGAAGTGCTCGTCTTCATCGAGGGCCGCGATACGAACCGCCAGCTGATCCTTGATCAGCACGTGGTTGTAGTCGAGCGTCGTGCGGATCGAGTCGTACTTGCTGTAGCGGTTCTCGATCTTGCCACCCGTCTTGAAGGAGGCGCTGTTCAAGCTGGCATTGATGATACCGGCAGGGCTACCGACGCCGAACAGGATCGAGTTCGGGCCGCGCTGCATGTCCACGCGGTCAACGTTGTAGCTGTCCCACGGAATCTCCGTCATGAAGTAATCCCGGGTGTTGTCCGCCGCGTCCAAACCACGGACACGGGTGTTCGTGTTCGGACGGAGGAGGGCCGGAGCCTCAACGCCACCGAGGTTGGAGAAGTTACCACGAACGCCGCCGACTTCCGTGTTGGTCGTATAGACCAACAAGTCCTGGGTGTTCTTGGCACCAGTGTCCTTGAGGAACTGGGAGTTGATAACCGACAGAGAGGACGCGACGTCCTTCATCTCGGTACGAATACGCGTGCCAGCCAAGGTATCTTTGACAGCGTAACCAGACGATTCATCAGAAGAGCTGACCGTAAACGGATCGAGCTCAATGATTTCCTCAGAATCAGCCGAATTCTCTGCAACAGGCTGAGCGGGAGCGGCCTGCCCGAACGATTTGGGAACCGCAGCACAGAATGCAGCAGCCAGGAAGAACGCGGACGTAGCTCCGAGAGCGACACCACGCGTCATAGGGCGTTTCATAGGTTTTTAGTAGGGTTTGGTTAGGGGTGATGCCGTTAGTTTGCGGCATATCTCCCTCCTCGCTCGCGCAAGGAAGCAGACACAGCAGTTCTACCCACCTAGATTTGGCGGTAAATCATTTTTTAGCGCTCGTTTTGAAGACATGTTTCCCGGAGAAAGGCGCACCAAGTATCCGATTTTTCGTTAAATCAAAGACTGAAAAGGATATATAAAAAAAGGCGCCAAGCTTTCGCTTGGCGCCTCGATTAAGCTTTTTATCCTAAAGCCAACCCGGCCCCCTCCCACACAACGGAAGGGGGCGAGGAAGAGCGGATCAGAAGCTGAAGGTATTGCTGAGCTGCCAGGTCGTGCCTTCGACAATCCGGGCCAGAGCCACGGCACCATCGGGGTTCAGACTTGCAGCCTCCAGGTGATGATTCTCGCCGACGTTGCGGAGGTTGAGCTGAATCCGCCAATCGATCTTATCAGTCAGCTTGCGGCTATAACCGACCCAGAGGTCCACGTGGTCCGTCGAGTCGCCCTTCAGCGGCTTGTCCGTGTCAGGCGTGTAGGTGTTCGTGTCGGGATTCAAAGACAGGCCGTAGCCCAGAATCTTCTTATCCTCCCAACGATAACCGGCACCGACGTTCACATTCTTCAAGAATCCATTCTGGAATGTGTAGTTGGTGACGATGTTCGCGCGCCACGGAGCGATGTCGGGCGCCGAGTTACCCACATAGGCCAGCAAGGTGCGATACTTGGAGCCAACGTTAAGATCCCACTGCTTGCGGAAGGTCCCATCGGCCCAGCTGTCACCCCACATGCGAAGGAGACCGGCATCCGTGTTA
>MWDT01000113.1 GCA_002070825.1 Verrucomicrobia bacterium ADurb.Bin122 | reverse complement strand
GTTGACGCGCGCGAAAATGCCGCCGGGAGCGCGCTTGGTGTTCTGGATGCGGAGGGCGTCCTCGCGCTTGATGACGGGGAGGTAGCTGCTCTGCGCCTCGGAGTCCCCCATCGGGAGGACCTGGTCGGCGACGAACCCCTCGTCCGTGCCCATGAACTCCTGGAGGGCGGCGGCGATCTGGGGTTTCGGGATTTCGTTCGATCCCGTGTGGATCACGCTCATGTTCGGCTCCTTGCGTTCGATGACTCGAAGGGGCGGCACGCGCCGCCTGCTGTGCGTTTACGACGCGGCGCTGATGCCGGCGGCCTCGAGGCGGGCGAGGATCGCGTTGATCTTCGTCACCTGGGCGTCGGAGTCGGCCTTCGCGGCGGCGAGCTGCGTGGTGACTTCCTTGAGGTTGTTCTGGGCGACGCCGGCGAGGGTGACGAGGTCGTTGATCCGCGTCATCAGCTCCTTGTTCTGCTCGTTCACGCCGGTGACGATCGGCGCGACGGCGGTGGCGATCGCCGTGTCCACGTCGGAGGCGGCCGGCGAGGCGCTGCCGCCGCAATTCCCGGCGGCTGCGGCGATGTCCACCAGCGCGCCGTTCACGGTGCCGGTCAGCGTGCCGGTCAGCGCCGCCGGCGCGGCCTGGCTCTCGACCGTCCCGTCGGCGGTGCCGCCGCCGTTGTCGGTCAACGCGGTCTGCGTGCTGGCGGCCACGTCGGCGATGTGGGGCAGGTTCAACGCGCTGTCCTGATCGAGGATGGCCTCGATGACGCTGCCGTTGCCGCTGCCGGCCTCGAGGGCCACGCCGATGGTCGCGCCGGTGCCGGCGTCGTCCACCTTGCCGTCGTTCGTCCCGTACAGGGGCGCTCCGCCGACGACGGCGCCGGAGCACGTGACCTTGTGCGTTTCGCCGGCCTTGACGAGGCTGACGAGGACCATTTCGCCGAGAGCGGCGGCGCTGACGGTGACGCCGATGGCGGCCTCGCCGGCGTCGGCATATTCGACCGCCGTGCCGGAGCCGCTCGTGAGCTTGACGCGCCGGAACGCCTCAAGGGCCTCCGTGGCGGTGAAGCCGACCGGGTTCTTCCTGGATTGCGACATGTCTGTTCTCCTGACTGATACCGTGGCCCGGGCCGCGCGGCCCGGTTACTTTTTCTCGGCAAGCGCGCGGAACGCGTCGGCCAGGGAGCACTTGTGTTCCCGGGCGTACTGACGCGCCTGCTCGACCTGGACGGCGGGGTTCGGCGGCGCAACCTCTCTCCCGGCCGGCACCGGCGCCGCGCCGGCGAGCAGCTGCTGTTTGATGCCGGCGTTTTCGGCCTTGAGCGCGGCGACGGCCTTCTCCGACTCGGCGAGCTGCGCCGTGACGGCGGCGAGACGGGTTTCCAGGACGGCGCAGTACTTGGCCTTGGCCTGCTCGACCGTGAGGCCGTCGGCGGCGCACTGCACGGCGAAGGTCTCATCCTTCGGGAACGATTCCCGGAGGGCCTTCAGGTTGGCGGCGAACTCCTCCCGTGCCGCCTGCTTCGGGTCGCCCGCTGGGGACGTGCTTTTCGGATCGGCCACTGGGGCCTCCTGCACCGCTGGGGTGCGTTTGGGACCGACTTCCAGGCCGTGGCGGTCGAGGAAGCCGTAGAAGAACTCGCGGATGCGGTTGGGGTCACCGCCGCCCATTGCCTCGGGGCCAGGAGCCACGTCGCTCTCCCCGAGGATCCACGAGAGGAACTGTTCCGCGACGACGGCGGTTTCCTCGCTCTGCGAGAAGAAACCGCCGGGGTTGGCTGCCGGCTCGTCCACCAGGTCGGAGGCCTCGAGAGACGCCAGGCGCGCGTGCGGCAGGTCGCGCGTGTTGTCCTTGTCGGGGCTGATGAAGTCCCCGCGCTCATCGGTGTGTTCGGCTTCGAAGCGGGCCTCAGCACCGCGGTCGGGGTAGTACACGATGGACGTGGCGAAGGCCTGCGGGTCCTTATCGGCCAGGTCCATGATGTACTCGGCGGGGTCCTTGTCGAACTCCGGCGCCTTGGCGGTGACGGGGCTCAAGTGGAGGTCGGCGCGCACGACTTCGCCGTCGCGGCGGAAGTTCCGCGCGCGCCCCAAGTACTTGCCGAGACCGTCGGAACACAGCCCGGGATGCGTGAATCGGGACTTGATGCCCTTCGGAGCGGCGTTGCCGTGCGTGACGACCTGGTCGAGCATTTCGGAATCGATCCACAGCCCATGTCCAAGGGCCTCGCCGCGGGTGATGACGGCGTAGCCGTGGATGATGCGCCTTTCACGGTCCACGCCGGCGGCCTTGAGCCCCTTCGGACCATAGGCGCGGAAGCGGGCGGGGGCCTGCGGTCGTCGCGGGCCGTGGGTGAGGTCAGTTGCCGTCGGCATTGGGGGGTCCTTCATCGATGGGGGTTGGTCCAGGTGTCGCGGCGCGGACGGCCGCTTCGGTCTTGCCCTGTTCGAGGCCGCTGAGGTGTCGCCAGAGTTCGACGGCGCGGATGCCGCCGCGCGTTTCCTCCTCGATCTCAAGCGCCGCCTTCCAGGCGTCCAGCAGTTCCTTCTTGCGATTCGCGCGCTGCTCATCGAGGTCAATGCCTAGCGATCCGAGGACGTCGGTCTGCGTGGCGATCGCGCGGTCCAGTTTTCGCGCCCAGGCCGAGACCTCCCTGTCCTCATCAATCCAGGGCCACGATGGGACGTTCCACTCGTGCTGGAGAATGTCCGGACGCCACGGCAGTTTGCCGCTGGCGACGGCGCGTCCGATCTGCCATCGGTAGGCGCGGGAGTGGAAGTTGACGGCCTGGTGCTGCTGCTGTTTGCGGAAGGCGAGGAACGCCTGGAGGAGCACGATGCGCGCGGAGGAGTAGTTGAACTGCCGCCAGTAGAGCAGGAGGACCTCGACGGGCATCCCCAGCGGGACGCAGAACAGCCGCGCGAAGGTCTCGACGGACTGCGCGAGGTTGAGGGAGGGGCGGTTCTGCGAGACGACGTCGAGGCTGTCGTTGGGGCCGGCCTGAAAAAGAATGGCGGTTCCGATGTCGGTGACGAGTTGTGCGGCGGTGCGATTGCGCGTGGCGGCGTCGGACGTGCGTTCGGCGGCGTTGATGCCGGAGCGGATCGGCTGCTTGCCGCTGGAGCCACCGTCGCGCTTGAGCGTGGCCACCAGCCGCGACAGGACCTGCCACGAGATGGCCTCGGACGTGAGCACGTCATCGAGGCGGTGCGCGATGGGCAGGCCGGAGGTGAAGATCGGCATGTGCCGCGTCTGCGAGCTGCGCTTGTAGGGCTGGCCAAAGAAGATCGCATCCGTGGCGCGGACGTATCGCCCTGCGCCGGGGGTGACGTAGCCGCCGGGGGAGACATCAGCGATGCTGAATCCGATCATGCGGCCGTACTTGTCCAGGACGACGCCCTGTTCGACCGTGGCCCCCTCGGGCACGGTGGCGGGCCTGCCGGTGATTCGCTCGGACTCGACGTGCTGGAAACGACCGGCGACGTCGGGGTCCTCGCCGCCCAGCTTGATGTGGAGCTGGTCGCCGACGACGAGTGACTCGCGGAGGTTCAGGGCCTGGTAGGCGCGCCAGTCCATGAGACCGCGTACCTCCGGCGATTCGGCAAAGGCCGGCCAGAGGCCCTTCTCGATCAGGTCATTGATCTTCGGGTCGCCGGTCTTGGCCTGCAACGTAAACCCTACTGGGCCGAGGATGTAGTCCACCGCGCGATTGAGCAGGCCTTCGATCAGCCATACCTCGCGGTCCATTGTGCGCGCGACGCCGAGGATGGTGTCGCGGTCATAGCGCATGTGGTAATCGGCTGTGGTGGGCGGGCTGACGAGTCCATGCTCACGCCCGTAGGCGGCGGCCTTGTATCCCAAGGCGTCGTAGTGGCCCGGCAGCATGTCCGAGTGCCGATAGCTCATTCGACTGGCCTCATGGAGACGAAGGGCTGGTCGTCGGCATTGCCCGGCGTGAGGCCGAGCGTGTCTTCGAGTGCGGCCAGGTCGGCCTCGCGGCGCTTGAGGAGTTCCTCGAGTTCGAACCGCGTCGCCTGTTGCTCCAGGGCGCCGAGCTTCTGAAAGCCGGCCAGCGCGGCCTCGATTTCCTCGATGTGGAGGATGAGCTGTTCGCGCCGTGCGGTGAGGTCCGTCTCCCGTCGCCAGCCGCCGTAGGTCCAGGCCATGCACGTCTCCCTGTCAACAGGCGGGTGGAGGGCGGTGGTTGCCGCGCGACTCCACCCGCGAAGAGGCCCCGGTTGAGGGCCTTGCTGCCGAAAATGGAAAGGGCCGAACCCGCCGAGTACTCGGGTTCGGCCCTTCATCGTCATGGCGCACGGGGATCAGCCGCTACGCCCGGCAGTTGTCGGGTGTATTCTATGGCTCGCGGGGACCGCTGTCAAGACCCCTGCCTCGGATCCGCCGGAAATTACCCCCTGCGGCGTTCGACGGTGATCCGCTCGCGACACTTGGCATTCTTGCATTCGTACTCGATGCGGACGAGGAACGGATGGGGGGATTTTCGGGTGCCAGCACGCAGGGTTTGGCTGCCGCACTTGTGACAGTGCGGGCCGAGATTGGGGCGTCCGACGCGCGGTTGATCGGCGATCCGGAATCCCTGCATCTCGCGCAGAGCAGCGGCAATCGGCGACGATTGGGGAGGGGGAGCCACCGTGGTTCGAGGCGCGTCGGTGATCGCGGATTTCGGCGGGCGCATCTTCGACATCTTCGACATGTTCGGCCCTTTCAATAACTGGTCCTGATGGTGGTGCCCGCCGCCATCGCCGGACCAGCGACGGGTACGGCAGCGGGTTCGTCCTGCTGTAAGTTGGCGACGGTCACGTAGGCGCCGGCGAGGGCGTAGGCGGCGAGGTCCCAGAGGTCCTGGCGTCCAACCTCGCGCCAGATGCGGACCTCGTGGCCGGTTTTCGGGTGCTGGGTAATGATGCGCTTGGCGCGCATATAGTGCTGGAATATCCAGCCCGGCGAAGCCGGTCCACGGGAGCGGTCTGACCGCGTCTCGTTGGCGGCGTCGAGAGGGAAGTAGTGGTAGCCTGGAGCGCCGCGGGGGCGGAAGAGGCGGAAATAGACCTCGTCCTTGAGACGATCAACGTCGAGGAACCAGAGCAGGTCGCCGGATGGCTGGCGGCGACACTGGATCATGTCGGGAATCTCCGGCGCGAGTTCGACGCGCTCGCCGGACATGCGGCTCATTTGCCCCTGTGACCGACCGACCAGGGCGTTCACGCCGTCGCCCTGCTCGGCGCACCAGCGACGCACGATGTTCTCCTGTTCGCCCCCGTGCGTATAGCCGGTGTCCACCCACACGCTGTCCACGGCGTAGGGATCGACAAATACCGCGAGGGCGGCGTCGAGGGCGTCGCGGATCATCTCGCGCGTTGGGACCTCGGCGCCGAGGCCCTCGGGAACGATCGGGACGACGGAGTAGAAGAGGGTCCAGTCGGTGAGGTCGTGGTCCCATCCGTCCACGGTGATGTAGAGCCATCGCTTTTGCACGTCAATCTGTCCGGTGCGGAACTTAATGCCGGCGGGCAGCGGATCGGGCGCGACGCCCGGGCTGTGGGCGCGCAGAGGATCGTGGGTGTATTCGTCCGTGACGTGCTCAGCGAGGAACGGGTAGGTGACGTCCATTTCGTTGCGCTTGGTGCGCCAGGGCAGCGCCCAGTTGAACTGGAAGACCTTCTTGGAAAGGCTTTCGTCGAGCGCCTGGTCGGCGCGCCATTCGTCCTCGGCCAGGGTGGCCATCGAGCGCAGCGGGGAGTGCATGGCGTTCCATACCAGGCCGAGGGTGTGCGTCTCCGGAACGGCGCCCGTCACGGCGCCAGACGCGTCCACCGCCTGACCCCGGTGGACCAGCTTGGGGTACTGGGCGGCGGCCTCGCGGTCGGCTTCGGACCATGGGTGCTGGCAGAGCTGGCACAGGTAATGCGCCGCCGATCCCGCGGCAACGATGGATGCCGCGCCGCGCCAGCCGGATAGCCCTTCGCGCACCGGCTCCAGCCAGCGCGAGCAGTGCGGACAGCGGAAGTAGATCCGAGTGTCGGTCCCCAGGCGCGTGGTCTCGATGTAGATGCGGCCCTCTTCGGTGGTGGTGGTGCACTCGCCGTAGACGCGCGCCTGGGCGTCGTAGGCGCTGGTGCGAGCCTCGATCTGGTCGGCTGGCCCGGCCTCGGATGCGGATGCGTCGCCATGCTCCATGTGGTCAAGCTCGGTGAGGATAGCGACGCGGGCGGTGTAGCTGGAACGCTGCGAGTCGTCGCCGGCGGACCCCATGAAGCGCAGGATCGCGCCGTTACGCAGGCGCACGGCGCGGGACTTGCCGCCGCGCGATCCGGCGCCGGACATGGGCAGCAGGCGCGCGTAGCGCGTGGCGCGCACGACGGGGAGCACGCGCTCGGACCAGATGTCATAGGCCATGTCATGAGTCGGTGCGCCGAAGATCACCGATTCTCCGACCTCGAACAGGTGATACAGTGTCGGGATCACGGTGAATAGCAGGGTTTTCGCTGCTTGGGCGGGGCCACGTCCGAACATCCGCCGCCAGCGGCCGCTATCGAACTCGTCGAGGAGCAACGCGGACCACGGCATGAATGAGCACCGGAACGGCAGACCCTCGCGCGGCCCCTGCGGCATGACGATCTCTGCTTCGGCGAACTCGCGCATGCTGCGCAGCGCGCGCGGGCGCAGTTCGGCGAATAGGGCGGGGATGTGGGCCAGCCATCTACTCCTCATCGCGCGCCCCCAGACCGAGTTCGCGGCACAGGTCGTCCACCATCTCGCGCAGGTCATTGCCGACCTGGCGACCGTGGCGTTTCTCGATCATCTCCATGCGTCGCCGGATGCGCTGCCCCACCTGCCGGGCCTGTTCAATCACGTCGGCCTTGAGGACGTATTCCCCGCGCCGGCGCTCAAGCTCGAACTCAACGCGCTCCGCCTGAGCCTGGCGGAGCTTCTCGATGGCCGACGCGGCGGGCCTCGCCGGCTTCTTGCGGCGCTCCGCTGCGAGCCAGGCCAGCACGTAGATGGTGTTGAGCGTGCCGTCGGCGTTCGTCGGGCACCCGGCGGCGATCCAGTTGCCCAGCGTCGTGTTGGTGACGCTGGTCAATCCCGTTTTGGTGATGAGGGTCGCCAGGTGGAGCCGCTTCAGCGCCTGGAAATTGAGGGTCTTCGGCTGTGTCACACCACTTACCATATCCGATTTACAACCTCACTCCGATGCTAAACTCATGTACAAAAGCCGGGCTGGCCCTTCGGTATCGCGGCAGGGGTAGCCGGCCCGAAAGTACCTACCGATTTTTGCGGGCCTTCCGGCAGGAGGAAGTCGAG
>MWDT01000112.1 GCA_002070825.1 Verrucomicrobia bacterium ADurb.Bin122 | reverse complement strand
CCCGCCCGGAGGCCAGACGGCCCAGGCGATGGGGCGCTCCCGCGCCAGTCTCTCCACCAAAGTCCATGTTGCCTGCGACGCTCTCGGCTACCCACTCGGCTTCATCCTCACCGCCGCCAACGTCTCCGATTTCGATCAGGCAAAACCGCTCCTGCGCCGACACCTCCAACCCAGCTCCCATGCCATTATGGACAAAGGGTACGACAGCGACGCCATCCGTGCTTATGTGAACCAACTTGGCGGCTTCGCCGTCGTACCCACAAGATCCAATCGTGCTGCCAAACCCGCCTTTGACCAGCATCTCTATCGTGAACGCCACCGTATCGAGAACCTCTTCGCTCACCTCAAAGCCTTCCGCCGCATCGCCACCCGCTACGATAAACTCCTATCCTCATTCTCCGCCATGTTCTCCATAGCCTGGGCCAGTAGCAGGGACAGGCTGAAAATGGCTGTGTAAGTTGCTGATTGTAGCGGAGCGAATTTCTTGGGTGCCATGCGTGAAGCCAGAATCAAGATCCCAGCCGAGTCCGGCGATGCCGTCTATCACTGCATCACCCGCGTCGTGAACGGTGAACGCCGCCTCGACGAGCCTGCCCGCGAGGTTCTTCGCAAACAGCTTTGGCAGGTGGCCGCCTTCTGCGGCGTTCACATCCACACCTACGCGATTCTATCGAACCATTTCCACGTGCTCGTGATGGTGCCGCAGCGCGCACCGCTCTCCGACGAGGAACTCCTCCGCCGCTACCGCCGGCTCTACCCCACGCCCACCAAGTTTCAGGTGGCCCGGCTCGACGTCATCGAATCCGAGCTGCGCTCCGGCGGTCCCGAGGGCGACGCGTGGCGCAAACGTCAGCTCGCACTCATGGGCGACGTCTCCCAGTTCATGAAACTGGTCAAACAGCGCTTCTCGGTCTGGTTCAACAAAAGCCACCAGCGCTACGGCACGCTTTGGGCGGAGCGGTTCAAATCACTCCTCGTCGAGCCCACCGGACGCGCCATCGAAACCGTCGCCGCGTACATCGACCTCAACCCAGTCCGCGCCGGTCTCGTGGATGACCCGAAAGATTACCGCTTTTGCGGCTACGGCGAAGCCGTCGCCGGCAACCCCGAAGCCCAACGCGGCCTCCTCTCGCTGCGCAACGAAACCGATTGGTCTACCGCACAGGCCGGGTACCGCCTCGCCCTCTTTGGCACCGCCGCCGCTCCGCGTGACCACGCTGTGAGCGTCACGCCCGAAGCCCTCCAGCAAGTCGTCGCCTCGGGCGGCAAGCTTCCGCTGACCACGCTTCTTCGCTGTCGTATTCGGCATTTCACCGACGGGGCCGTGCTCGGCAGCCAGGCCTTCGTGCAACAACAGCTCGCCGCCTACCGCACACTCCACCACCGACGTGCCCGCACCGCAGTCCGTCCCATGCCCACACTCACCGACTGGGGTGGCCTCGCCACCCTCCGTGGACTGCGCAGACCCGCCCTCGGCTGAGGCATCGGCCCAGCTGAATCGGGCGCTTGAGGTGAAGACTCTTCCGGGGGGCAAGGACCTCAGCCGTTGCGCACCGTCTTTCGTCTAAGCGCTGAGCATCGAGGGGAGCGGACCAATCTAGCCGGCGAGCCGAGACCGCGTAGGGGCACAAAAAAGCCGCCGACCTTGCGGGCGGCGGCTTTGTGAGTGATCGGAGCGTTTAGCTCGCGGTGGCTTCCGGGGCGACGACGTCGTCCATCGGGAGCTCGCCACCGAGCGGCAGCGTGATCTTGAGCTTCTTGTACTGCGGCAGGCCGGTGCCGGCCGGGATCAAGTGGCCCATGATGACGTTTTCCTTGAAGCCCTTCAGCGTATCGACCTTGCCGAGCGTCGAGGCGTCGGTGAGGACGCGGGTCGTCTCTTGGAAGGAGGCCGCCGAGATGAAGCTCTCGGTTTCGAGGGAGGCCTTGGTGATGCCGAGGAGGATGGGCTCCGCTTCCGCGGGCTTACCGCCGGCTTCGTCGAGGCGCTTGTTGGTCGCGAGGAACGCGCCACGGTCCACCTGCTCGCCCCAGAAAAATTCGCTGTCGCCCGGATCGGTGATGCGGACTTTGCGGAGCATCTGGCGGATGATGATTTCGATGTGCTTGTCGTTAATCGTCACGCCTTGCAGACGGTAGACCTCCTGGACTTGGGAGATGAGGAAGTCGTAGAGCGCGGAGGGCCCGAGGATTTCGAGGATCTCGTGCGGATCGGCGGCGCCTTCAGTGAGGTGCTGGCCTTTCTTCACGACGTCGCCGGGTTGCACGATGATGTGCTTGCCGGTCGGGATCAGGTGATCCTCTTCCTGGCCGGTCTCTTCGTTGGTCACGACGAGCTTGCGCTTGCCGCGGACGGTGCCGGCCATGGAGACGACGCCCTCGATGCGGGACATCTCGGCGGCATCCTTCGGACGGCGGGCTTCGAAGAGCTCGGCGACGCGGGGGAGACCACCGGTGATGTCCTTGGTCTTGGAGGCCTGGCGCGGGGTCTTGGCGAGCAGCGCACCGGCGGAGATTTCGTCACCTTCGGCAACGACGATCTGGGCGCCGACCGGGATGGAGTAGGCGGCGAGGGGCTGGCCCTTGGCGTCGCGCACTTCGATCTGCGGATTGAGGTCTTCCTTGTGCTCGATGACGACGGTCGCGATGCGGCCGGTGGATTCGTCGAGCTCACGTTTGACGGTGACGCCGGGGATCGTGTCCTTGAAGACGAGCGTGCCGCTCTTTTCGGAGAGGACGGGGACGTTGTACGGATCCCACTGGGCGAGGACGTCGCCCTTGGCGATCATCTCGCCGTCGTTGACGTGGAGGAAGGAGCCGATGGCGATGTTGTAGCTCTCGATCTCCATGTTGTCGGCATCGACGATCTGGATGGTGCCGGTCTTGTTGAGGACGATGTTGGCACCTTCGGCGGTCTGCACGAGGCGGAGGCCCTTGTAGCGAACCTTACCAGCGGAGCGGACGCGGATCTCGGGGACTTTGAATCCGCCGGAGGCGACGCCACCGATGTGGAAGGTACGCATGGTGAGCTGCGTGCCAGGCTCGCCGATGGACTGCGCGGCGATGATGCCGATCGCGTCGCCCATCTTGGCGAGTTTGTTGGTGGCCTGGTTGATGCCGTAAGACTTGGTGTCGATGCCGCCGATGCTCGTGCAGGTGAGCGGGGACATGATCTTGACGCGGTCGATGCCGGCCTCGTCGATGCGCTGGGCGAGATCCTCGGTGATCAGCTCGCCGGAGCGCACGATGAGCTCGGTCGGGTTGATCGGATTGGGGATGTCGTCGCTGGAGCAACGGCCGATGATGCGCTCCTTGAGGCTGACGATTTCGTCGTCACCTTCGTAGATGGGCTTCTTCCAGATGCCGTCGCGGCGGCCGCAATCGTCCTCGACGATGACGACATCCATGGCGACGTCGCACAGTTTGCGCGTCATGTAGCCGGCGTCGGCGGTCTTGAGGGCGGTGTCGGCGAGACCCTTACGGGCACCGTGGGTCGAGATGAAGTACTCGAGAACGGTGAGGCCTTCGCGGAAGGAGGACAGAATCGGGCGTTCGATGATTTCGCCGGAGGGCTTGGCCATCAAACCACGGGCGCCGCACAGCTGGCGGACCTGTTGTTTGTTACCACGGGCACCGGAGTCCATCATGATGAAGACCGGGTTGACCTCGGGACGGCCTTCGTTGGCTTCGAGCTTGGCGAAGACCTCCTTGGCGATCTTGTCGGTGACGCTGGTCCAAATATCGACGACCTTGTTGTAACGTTCGCCGTCGGTGATGACACCCTTGGAGAACTGGCCTTCGACTTCGGCGATCTTGCTGCGGGCGTCGCGGACGATCTCCTTCTTGGCTTCGGGGATCATCATGTCGTCGATACCGATCGAGATGCCGGCTTGGAAGGCGGTCTGGAAACCGAGCTCCTTGAGCTTGTCGAGCGTCTCGATGGTGGCGGCGTGGCCGGCGGACTTGTAGGTGTTGAGAATCAGATCACCCAGCTTACCCTTCGGAACGGGGAAGTTGATGAAACCGAGCTCCTTCGGCCAGATCTGGCTGAAGATCACGCGGCCGACGGAAGTGCGGAGAACTTTTTTCTCCTTGTTGCCGTAAACGGTGTCGCGCCCGAAATCGGGGTTCGGGAAATCGATCCAGTCGTGGAACTTGAGGTCGCCGTCGGTCTTGGCGAAGAGGACTTCGCGGAGGCCGGCCATCAAGGGCACGTGCTGGCCCGGAGCCACCTTGCGGCGGGGCTCGAGCGAGAGGTAGTACGCGCCGAGGACGATGTCCTGCGACGGCGTGAGGATCGGCTTACCGGAGGAGGGCGAGAAGATGTTGTTCGTCGCCATCATGAGGAGTTTGCACTCCATCACAGCCTCGAGGGAAAGCGGGACGTGGACGGCCATCTGGTCACCGTCGAAGTCGGCGTTGTAGGCCGTACAGACGAGCGGGTGGACGCGGATGGCTTCGCCTTCGATGAGCACGGGCTCGAACGCCTGAATGGAGAGGCGGTGGAGCGTCGGCGCGCGGTTGAGCAGCACCGGGTGGCCCTTCGTGACTTCCTCAAGGATGTCCCACACTTCGGGGGACTTTTTCTCGATCATCTTGCGGGCACCGCGGACGGTGTGCACGAAGCCGAGCTCCTTCAGGCGGCGGATGATGAACGGCTCGAAGAGGACGAGCGCCATCTTCTTCGGCAGACCGCACTGGCTGAGCTTGAGCTCAGGACCGATGACGATGACGGAACGGCCGGAGTAGTCGACGCGTTTGCCGAGCAAGTTTTGACGGAAGCGGCCCTGCTTGCCCTTGAGCATGTCGGAGAGCGACTTCAAGGGGCGGTTGCCAGCGCCGGTCACCGGACGGCCATGACGGCCGTTGTCGAAGAGCGCGTCGACTGCTTCCTGGAGCATGCGCTTTTCGTTGTGGATGATGACGTCGGGCGTCTTCAACTGCATCAGGTTCCGCAGACGGTTGTTGCGGTTGATGACGCGGCGGTAGAGATCGTTGAGATCGGAGGTGGCGAAGCGGCCGCCTTCGAGCGGGACGAGCGGGCGCAGGTCCGGCGGGATGACGGGGAGGACTTCGAGGACCATCCACTCGGGACGGGTGTTGGACTGGATGAAGCCCTGGAGCACCTTGAGGCGCTTGGAGAGCTTCTTCTTGATCTGCTTCGAGCGGGTGGCGCGCATCTGCTCCTGGAGCTCGAGCACGGTAGCACCCATGTCGATCTTGAGGAGGACGTCGCGGATGGCCTCGGCGCCCATCTTGGCGACGAAGGCATCGTCACCGTACTCGTCGAGGGCCTGGCGGTACTCGACGTCGGTGAGGAGTTGCTTGAGCTCGAGCGGGGTCTTGCCCGGATCGACGACGAGATAGTTCTCGTAGTAGATCACGCGTTCGAGGGAGCGGGCGGTCATGTCGAGCAGGAGGCCGAGGCGGCTCGGCATGCTCTTCAGGAACCAGATGTGGGAAACCGGCACGGCCAGCTCGATGTGGCCCATGCGTTCGCGGCGGACGCGCGCGATGGTGACTTCGACGCCGCAGCGATCGCAGACGACGTCCTTGTACTTAATGCGTTTGTACTTGCCGCAAGCGCACTCGTAGTCGCGCACGGGGCCGAAGATCTTCTGGCAGAAGAGACCGCCTGGCTCGGGCTTGAAGGTGCGGTAGTTGATGGTCTCAGGGTTCTTGACCTCGCCCTTGGACCATTTGCGGATGGTATCGGGCGCGGCGACCGTGATGGAAACGCAGTCGAACGGATTCTCTTCCAGGCCGACGGCGGCGCGAGCCTCTTCGCGGGCGATGGAGCCACCGGTTTCGTTGGGTTGGATGCTCATGCTTGAGTTCCCTAGATGCTTGTTCGTTAAGGGTGCGGGTCAGTTCGGGGCGCTCAGGCGGTGAAGCCGAGGGCGTCCTTCTTGCTGAGTTTGATATCCAAGCCGAGAGACTGGATTTCCTTGATGAGAACGTTGAACGACTCGGGGGTGCCGGCGACCAGCGTGTTGTCGCCCTTGACGAGCGACTCGTAGATCTTGGTGCGGCCCTGCACATCGTCGGACTTGACGGTGAGGATTTCCTGGAGGGTGTGCGCGGCGCCATAGGCTTCGAGCGCCCACACTTCCATTTCGCCGAAGCGCTGGCCACCGTATTGGGCTTTGCCGCCCAGCGGTTGCTGCGTGACGAGGGAGTACGGACCGACGGCGCGAGCGTGGATCTTGTGCGAAACCAAGTGATTCAGTTTCAGCATGTAGATGTAGCCGACCACGACTTGCTGGTCGATCTTCTCGCCGGTGCGGCCGTCGTAGAGCGTGCTCTTGCCGGTGGTGGGCAGACCCGCCTCCTTGAGGTATTCACGGACTTTCTTTTCCGGGATACCGTCAAACACCGGGGTGGAAAGCTTGATGCCAAGCTTTTTGCACGCCCAGCCGAGGTGGGTTTCGAGCACCTGTCCCACATTCATACGGGAAGGCACGCCGAGAGGGTTGAGGCAGATTTCGACCGGGGTGCCGTCGGGCAGGAAGGGCATGTCTTCCTCGGGCACGATCTTGGCGACCACACCCTTGTTACCGTGACGGCCGGCCATCTTGTCGCCGACGTGGAGCTTTTCCTTGGTGGCGACGTAAACCTTGACCTGCTTGATGGCGCCGGAGCCGTTGTCGTCGCCGGCTTCGATCGAGGAGATCTTGCGCTCACGGTCGCCCTCGAGCTCGTCGAACTTCGATTGGAAGGTGCCGATGATCTCCATGATCTTGATGCGAACCGGGGACGGGTCGATCTCGACGTGCTTGGAGACGGCGGCGAGCTTGCGGAGGAGCGTCTTGGTGATCTTGCGGTTGGCCGGGATGATGACTTCACCGGTCTGGCCGTTGGTCACGTCGAGCGGAATCTTTTCGCCGAGGAGGATGTTGGAGAGCGACTCGGTGAGACCTTCGCGCAGCTTGTCGATCTGCGTCTTGTACTCTTCCTGAATCTGCTTGGTCTGGCGGCGGCGGTCCGACGGAGAGAGTTTCTCCGGCTGGTTGTCCACGCGGCTGGAGACCTTCACATCCATGATGATGCCGGTGACGCCCGACGGGACGACGAGCGAGGTGTCCTTCACGTCGGCGGCCTTTTCACCGAAGATGGCGCGGAGGAGCTTTTCCTCGGGCGCGAGCTCGGTCTCGGATTTCGGGGTGATCTTACCGACGAGGATGTCGCCGGGTTTCACCTCCGCACCGATGCGGACGACGCCGTTATGGTCGAGGTTCTTCAGAGCCTCTTCACCGACGTTGGGAATATCGCGGGTGATTTCCTCGGGCCCGAGCTTGGTGTCGCGGGCGGTGCACTCGAATTCCTGGATGTGGATG
>MWDT01000111.1 GCA_002070825.1 Verrucomicrobia bacterium ADurb.Bin122 | reverse complement strand
GCCGTGCTTGGAAAAGATGGGGGGCGAGACCGGCTTACTTGGCGTCCGGCTTGGCGTCGGCGGTCTTGGCCGCGTCCGCTTTTGCGGCAGGTTTTTCGTCCGAGCTTTCCTCTTTGCTGGCCTTCTTGAATTCCTTGATCGACTGGCCCAGACCGCGAGCGAGCGAGGGGAGTTTGGCCCCGCCAAAAAGGAGGAGGACAATGACCAAGATGACGATCAGTTCCGTGCCGCCGAGACCGAGTAAGCCCGCGAAGAGTTGCATAGGAGAATGGGCGTCACCCTAGAGCCACGGGGACTGCTGTAAAGCGGCGAATGGCTGGGGACGGACAAAGAAAAGCCGCCCGGTGGAGTACCGGGCGGCAGGAGTGTGTGTGATCTCGATTTACTTGCCGGGGGCGTCGCTGCCGGGCTTGCCGGGCAGGTTTTGCACCCGCATCGCGGTGGCCGCGTTGTAGGCGTCGGGCGAGTTGTCGAGCGGCTCGGCATCGAAGAAGCCGGTGAGCTGGCGCAGGCGCGTCGGGTGGCGCATTTTGCGCAGGGCCTTGGCCTCGATCTGGCGGATGCGCTCGCGGGTGACCTTAAATTGTTTGCCGACCTCTTCGAGGGTGCGGCTGTAGCCATCGATCAGGCCGAAGCGCAGAGAGAGCACGCGGCGCTCGCGCTCCGTGAGGGAGTCGAGCACGTCGATGATCTTTTCGCGCAGGAGCGAGTAGGCGGTCATGTCGTACGGGTTGTCCGCCGACTTGTCCTCGATGAAATCGCCGAAGCTGGTGTCGTCGCCGTCGCCCACGGGGCTTTGCAGCGAGATGGGCTGCTGGGCCATCTTCATGATCTGCTGCACGCGCTCGACGGGGAGATTCATCTCCTCGGCGACTTCGTCCGGTGTGGGCTCGTGGCCGAACTCCTGGAGCAGCTGTTTTTGCACCTGCATCACCTTGTTCAGGGTCTCGATCATGTGCACCGGGATGCGGATGGTGCGGGCCTGATCGGCGATGGAGCGGGTGATGGCCTGGCGGATCCACCACGTGGCGTAGGTGGAGAATTTGTAGCCGCGGCGGTACTCGAACTTTTCAACCGCCTTCATGAGGCCCATGTTGCCCTCCTGGATCAGGTCGAGGAAGGAGAGGCCGCGGTTGGTGTACTTCTTGGCAATGGAGATGACCAGGCGCAGGTTGGCCTCGACCATCTCGGTCTTGGCTTTGTGGGCCTCGCGCACGTGGACCATCGTCTGGGAGACGGTCTGCATGAGCTCGGCGGCGGGCAGGCGTTGCTCCGCCTCGATTTCCTTGAGCCGGGCGTGAAGGGGTTTGGTGTCGATCGCGGCATCCTTCTTGGTCTTGGGATGCTTGGCGCGGTCGAGCATGTCGTGGATCGCGTGGATCTCGTCGATCGTGGGGTGGATCTTTTCGAGGTACTCCTCGTAGACCTTCAGCTTGAAGTAGAACTTCGAGAAGTTGGCGCGGAGGGTGGCTTCGCGCTTCTTGTGCTTGGCGAGGACCTTTTTGCGGTCGGCTTCGTTGCGCGCGGCCAGATACTCCTCCCAGGATTCGACGACGGAGTCTTCGTTTTTCTGGGTGGTCTCGACGAGCTTGGGGAGGGCTTTGAAGTAGGCGTCGCGGCTTTCGATCTTCTTATCGATGACGATGCGGTCGAAGCGTTCCTCGCGGTTGAGGAGTTTTTGGCCGAGGGTGATGATGTACTGCGCGACCTTGGTGGCTTGGAAGAGCGCTTCCTGCGCCTTGGCCTCGGCGGTCTCGATGCGTTTGGAGATTTCGACTTCCTGCTCGCGCGTCAGCAGCGGGACCTGGCCCATCTGCTTGAGGTACATGCGTACCGGGTCGTCGAGGATGTCGTTTTGCGAAGTGCGGGTTTCCTCTTCCTCGGCTTCTTCCTGGCGTTGCTTGTAGCCCTCGACCTGATCGGGCTCGAGGATCTCGATGTCGAGGTTGTTGAGGATGGAGAGGACGTTATCGATTTCGTCCTGGTTTTCGACGGAGTCCGGGAGGGCTTCGTTGATGTCGTCGAAAGTGAGGTAACCTTGCTCTTTGGAGAGCCGGATGAGTTGCCGGATCTTTTCGTTGAGTGCGCCGGCGGTGGCCGGATCGGTGCCTTCAGCACCGGAGGCGCGTACCTTGGAGATAGCATCTTCCACGGCTTGGCTTTGTGCGTCTGCGTCGGCGGACTTGTTTTTTCGCGGCATAGATGTGGATATCGGGAAAATAAATCAGTCAGCGCCGGGCAAACCCAAGGGTTGCCGGAGCTGACGTTGTAGGTCTTGGCGTTGTTTAAAAAGGGAGGATGCGGAGAGGGGACTGTCCGCATTGAGGGTGGCTAAATCAAGTTCGATTTTCCGCAGAACCGGTTCCAGTGCGCGGGTTCGGAGCTGTTGAAGCCCCTGTGCGGCGTGCTTCGCGGGTGCTTCGATTTCGGGGGTGTCGAACAGGAGCGAGGCAACCAGGGTGCGTTCTTCGGGGGTTTCGAGGAGGGTGTCGAGCTGGTCACGGCCGGGCCAGTCGTCGTGTTGGATTTCGCCGAGGAAACGGTGGAGGAGGCGGCCGGCGATCTGGTTGGTATCGATCCATTCGTGGGGGAATGCCTGGCAGAGGGGTTTGCCTAGGGACTCGAAGTGGAGGACGAGCCAGAGGAGGTTGTGCTCGGGCGAGATGTTGCGGATGGCGCTGGTGGCCGGGGCCGCGGCGGCTGCGGCCTGCGCCGGGGTGCCGGGACTGCGCTGGAGATAGGCGGCAAAATCTTTTTGCAGGGCTGCGGGTGGCAGCTGAAGCCTGGCGGCGCACTCGTTTAGAAATTCGGAGCGGGCCACGGCGCTTTCGGAGGTCGCGACGAGCTCAAAGACGGCCTGCGCTGCGCGCGCCTTTTGCTCGGCGGTGGCCGAGGCTGGGGTGGGCAGATGCGCCCGGCAGGCGAAGGCCATGGCCGATTGGGACGAGGCGCGCAGGCGTTCGTAGGCGGGCAGGCCTTGCTCCAGAAATAGCAGATCGGGGTCGATTTTTCCGGCTCCAGCGAGTGTGAGGAAACGCACTTCGAGCCCGGCTTTGAGGGCCATCGGGAGCAGCCGCAGCGCGGCTTTTTGCCCGGCCCCGTCGCTGTCGAAGAAGCATTCGATTTGTTGGGCGTAGCGGCGGAGCAGGATGAGTTGCGGCTCGGTGATCGAGGTGCCCTGAGGGGCGACGGCGGCCTTGAGCCCGACGCTCCAGCAGCGGATGGCGTCGAGTTGGCCTTCGACCATGACAAACGGCTGCTTCTCGCCGACGGCGGTGCGCGCCCGGTCGAGGTTAAAAAGCAGGTTGCCCTTGGTGAAGATGGGGGTCTCGGGCGAGTTGACGTATTTGGCCTCGCGGGCGGGGTCGTCGCCGGGGGTGAGGTCAGTCTGGCGGGCGGTGAACGCGACCACGCGGCCCTGGTGGTCGCGGATCGGGATCATGAGCCGGCCGCGGAAGCGCGGGCGCAGCGCACCGACGGTCATCAGGGCGTCTTCGCGGATGAAGAACAGACCGCACTGGCGGAGGGCCTCTTCGGAAAACTGGCGTTTGATGAGGAGGGCCGCGAGTCCGTCGTCGAATGGGGCGGCGGCGCCGATCTTGAACTCTTCGGCGACCTCCATCCCAAAGCGGCGCTTTTCCTGCCAGTAGGTCCGCATGAAGGCGCCGATTTCCGAATTGGCGCGCAAGGCCTGGTGGTAGTGCTCGGTGGCGAGCTCGTGGAGTTCGAAAATCTCCTGGCGCAGGGAGCGCTCCTCACGCGTCGGGCCGCCGCGGCCTTCCTCGTATTCGATCGGCACGCCGTAGCGCTGGCCGATGGCCTCCACGGCCTCGGTGAAGTTGAGCTGTTCGGTCTCGCGGACGAAGGTGATGATGTCGCCGGCCTTGCCGCAGCCGAAGCACTTGAAGAAGCCCTTGTCGGGGTCGACGTGGAAGGACGGCGTCTTTTCGTTGTGGAAAGGACAGAGGCCTTTGAAGCGCCCGCCGGCCTTGCGCAGGGTGACGGTCCGGGAGACGACATCCACGATGTTCACACGCAGCTTCAAGTCTTGGATGCAGGTAGGCTTGATGACAGGCATGAGGAGAGGGAACCGTGGAAAGGGAACGTAAGAATGCACTTTCAAGCCGCCCCGGGGGCTGTCAAGTTTCGCAACTCTTCGCGGAAACAAACTTTCGCGTTACACGACTAACCCATCATGCGCTTTTCCCGCATCCCTTTTGTTTTTGCATCGCTTCTGCTGGCCGCCGCTCCGCTGGCGAGCCCGGCGCGTGCGGCCGATTCGGCCAACGCACCCGTGGCGGCTGCCCCCAGGTTGCCTGTGTGGGAAACGCGTCTGCCCGCTTTTGATGCGCCGGCCTATGCCGAGCAGGTCGAGCGGCTCATCGCCAATTGGGAACGCGCCAGCGCGCGCCCGCTCGTGCCGGGCCCCAAGGGCAAGGTCGGCCTCAAGGTTTACACCGACTCCGGCCCCGGCATGGCCACGCCCATCCCGCTCGTGAAGGCGGTGATCGCGGCCTTGGAGCGACGCGGCTTCAAACACGAGAACATCTTTGTCGTAGGCCTGAACCAGCTGCGCATGCGCATGACCGGCTACCTGCCGTCGCTGGTCACGGGCCAGACGCCCTTCGAAGGCACGCCCATCTTCGTGCTGGAGTCCGGCAAGTACTACGATCCGGGCTGGTTCTACGACAGTCCGCTGCCCGCGCGTTTCGACCCCGTGTTTGCCGCCGCCCAGACCCGTGGCGTCGCCAACTCCTCCACCGTCGAGGAGGACCGCAAGAGCTTCCTGGCCACGCCGCTGTTCCTGGAGGCCGACTTCTGGATCAACCTCCCGGTGTACACCGACCATCCCACGCTCGGCGTCAACGGCTCGCTGGTCAACGCGACCCTCTGGAACGCCTCCAATACCGCGCGCTTCTTCCGCTCGCCCGCCAACGCCCCGGCCGCCGTCGCCGAGATGGGGGCGATCCCCGAGCTGCGCGAAACATGGCTGTTTTCCATCGCCAGCCTCGAGCACTACCAGTTCATCGGCGGGCCGTTTTTCAATTCGCTCTATACCGTGTCCGAGCCCGTGCTCTGGCTCAGCTCCGATCCGGTGCTCCTCGACACGCTCATGCTCGACCGTCTCAACACCTGGCGCGTGAAAAACCGCTTCGAACCCATCTCCGAGGAGATCCGCACCCTGGAGTTTGCCGAGATCCTCGGCGTCGGTAATGCGAAGCACGCCGAGCGCCAGATCGTGCGCCTGCCCCAGTAAGCCCGGCGAGGTCGGAAAACGCGCGCGAGAAAACCCTTGTGTCGCGCTTCCTCCCCGCGCCATTTTTCCCGCCGATGTCCTCCGCCGCTTATCTGCCGTTTGTCGTCCAACTCGTCCTCGCCGCAGCCATCGGCACGGTGGTGGTCGGTGCGAGCCAGTTTTTCGGGCAGCGCACGAAGAAGAACGCGATCAAGGATTCGCCCTACGAGTGCGGCGTGAAATCCGAGGGCCTCTCGCACAGCCGCTTCTCGGTGAAGTTCTACGTCACCGCGATGCTCTTCCTCGTCTTCGACCTGGAGATCGTCTTTCTCCTTCCCTGGACCTTCATCTACCGCGATTTTCTCGCCAGTCACATCGCCATCCTCGGCCCTGTCCTCTTCTTCCTCGGCGTGCTCGTGCTCGGGCTCGCCTACGAGATCAAGAAGGGCGCCTTGGAGTGGGAAAAGTAAACGGGGGCCCACGCGATGCGGCTGGACCAAATCATCACCCGCAATCGCGTGGTGGAGCTGAGCAGCCTCGATCTCGAAGGCGCGCTTCGTGAGCTCCTCGCCGTCTCCGTCAGCAAGTTCCCCGACCTGAAACCCGAGCCGCTTCTGCGCGGCATCCTCGCGCGCGAGAGCACGATGACGACCTACCTTGGTCTCGGTGTCTCGCTGCCCCATGTGCGCGTGAAAATGAAGCGTCGGTACATCCTGGCGATCGGGCGCAGCCGCCTCGGGCTTCGCCACGATGGCGCCCGCGAGGAGGACCGCATCCGCATCGTCGTCATGCTCATCGCTGGCGAGACCGCGCGGGATTACCTCCAGGTGCTCGCCTCGCTCGCCCGCCTCCTCAAGGAGCCCGACCTGGTGCAAAGCCTCTCGGCGGCGCCCGACCTGGCTTCGATCTACGACCGTTTCGTCGGCGGCCTCGGTGGCCTCCGCCCGGTGCAGGCCCAGCAAAACCGCGTCAACCAGCTCATGCTCCGCGAGGCCGAGCGCGTCGCCCGTGGTGCGGGTTGCGGCGCCCTGATGGTTTTTGGCGACACCTTTGTCGGTGGCATCGAGCCGGCCGGCTGGACCACGCGGTTCAAAACGATCTTCGTGACGCGCAATCCGATCGAGCCTCCCGGTGAAGAGGATTCCAAGCGCGTCATCGAGACCATCCAGGTTCGCTCGTTTTCGCGGCAGCGGCTCGCGCAGCTGCGCAGCGCCTTGCTCGTCGCGCTCACTCGCGAGATCATCACGTTCCGCGACCGAGTCTGCTGCATCGGGGGTATGACCGGCAGCAACCAGTTCGACACGCTGGTGGTCGTCGATGTCGAGCGCGAGTTCCAGTCCCTGCTCACCGAGCACGACGATCTGTTGCCCGACGATGTGAAGCCCGAGGTGCTGGAGCGCGTCATGGCTGTGGCCACCGAGCTCGCTGTCGAGGGCAGGGAAGGTCGCCCGGTTGGCTGCCTCTTTGTCGTGGGCGATACCGCCAAGGTTGAGGAGCTCACCAAGCCGCTCGTGCTCAATCCGTTTTTTGGCTACAAGGAGGAGGATCGCAACATCCTCAATCCCTTCATGGATGAAACCATCAAGGAGTTTTCCTCGATCGACGGCGCGTTTATCATCCGTGGAGACGGGGTGGTGGAGTCGGCGGGCAGCCTCCTCCAGGCGACGGATATCAAGCACGTGCTGCCCAGCGGCCTGGGCTCGCGGCACGCCGCCGCCGCCGCGATCAGCGTGGCGACCGATGCGATCGCGCTCGTCGTCTCCTCGAGTACGGGCCAGGTGACGTTGTTCCGCAGTGGCGTGATGCTTCCGCTGACCGAAAAACGCATGAGCGTGTGCGGCTGACGCGCCTCCGAGGTTGCCCATGGAAGTGGTTTTTCTCGGCACCGGCACCTCGCAAGGGGTTCCCATGATCGCATGCGGCTGCCCCGTCTGCACCTCGCCCGATCCGCGCAACCGGCGCACGCGCTCCTCGGTACACGTCGTCATGGACGGCCTGCATGTGCAGGTCGACGCGGGCCCGGAGTTTCGTCTCCAATGCGTGCGCGAGTCTATTCCTGCGGTGGATTTCTTCATCCTCACGCACGGGCACGCCGACCACATGACGGGCATGGACGATCTGCGCCGCTACTGCGACCTGCGCGG
>MWDT01000110.1 GCA_002070825.1 Verrucomicrobia bacterium ADurb.Bin122 | reverse complement strand
CTACAATATCTTCACCGATCCGACGACCCACCAGCAGCAGATCGTCACCACCCTCGTCGACATCACCTCCCTCAAACACGCGCAGGAGGCCGCCGCACGCGAACAGGCGCGCTTCCGCCTCATCTTTGAATCCGTCCCAGTCGGCATCACTTGGATGATCCCCGGCCAGGAGGCATCCACCCTCATCGTCAACCCCGCCTACGCCCAGATCACCGGCGTCCCCGCCGAGCAGAGCCTGTGCAACGACGTCGAACTGCCCACCACCCATCCCGACGACGTCGCCAACCAGCGCGAGATGATGGAGCAGCTCAACTCCGGCGCCATCGACTCCTTCACCCTCGAAAAACGCTACCAGCACCCCGACGGCCACACCGTCTGGGCCATGCTCTCCCTGCGCCGCTTCCGCGACGCCCTCGGCAACCTCCAGCTCCTCGCCACGCTCGTCGATGTCAGCGAGCAGAAACGCCAGGCCGCCGAGCTCAGCGCCGCCATCTCCGCCGCCGAGGAACTCAACTTCCAGCTCGAAAACGCCATCGGCCACGCCCAGCAGTCCGCCCTCGAAGCCAACCTCGCCAGCCAGGCCAAGAGCGCCTTCCTCGCGACCATGAGCCACGAGATCCGCACCCCGATGAACGGCGTCATCGGCATGACCTCCCTCCTCCACGAGACCCCGCTCACCGCCACCCAGCGCGACTACGTCGATACCATCCGCACCAGCGGCGAGACCCTGCTCACCATCATCAACGACATCCTCGACTACTCCAAGATCGAGTCCGGCAAACTCGAGCTGGAGCACATCCCCTTCAACCTGCGCGAAGTCGTCGAAAGCGTGCTCGACCTGCTCGCCGCCCGCGCCACCGAGAAGAAACTCGACCTGCTCTACCGGCTCGACCGCAACCTCCCCGCCCTGGTCTGCGGCGATTGCACCCGCCTCCGCCAGATCCTCGTCAACCTCATCGGCAACGCCCTCAAGTTCACCGAGCACGGCGAGGTCGAGCTCACCATCGACCTCGGCGAAAAAGCGCCCGGCAGCGCCCTCGACCCCAACGAAATCCCCCTGCGCTTCGGCATCCGCGACACCGGCATCGGCATCTCCGAAGAGGGCATGACCCGCCTCTTCCAGTCCTTCAGCCAGGTCGATGCCTCGACCACCCGCAAATTCGGCGGCACCGGCCTCGGACTCGCCATCTCCAAACGCCTCGCCGAGCTCATGGGCGGCACCATGTGGGTCGAAAGTACCGTCGGCGAAGGCTCCACCTTCCTCTTCACCATCGCCACCACCCGCGCCCCCGATTCCCCCGACGGCGCCGCCACCCTCCTCGCCCCCGACGCACGCGCCAAACTCGCAGGCAAACGACTCCTCGTCGTCGACGACAATGCCGCCGTACGCCGCCAGGTCGGCTCCTTCGCCGAGTTTGCCCAGATCGTCCCGCGCCTCGTCGCCTCCGCCGACGAAGCCCTTCAGTTCCTCCGCCAGGGCGAACCCTTCGATGTCGTCCTCGTCGACTATCAGATGCCCGACACGGACGGCAACGCCCTCAGCCGCGCCATCCGCACCCTCCGTCCCGCCGAGGCCCTCCCGATCGTCCTCATGGCCTCGCTCAGCCACCGCGAAGCCATCGACCACACCCTCTACGCGGCCACCGTCACCAAACCGATCAAGCCCCTCCTGCTCGTCGAAGCCCTCGTCACCGCCCTCGGCGCCCCCACCAAAACCAACGCCGACGCCCCCGTCAAAATCGACGCCGCCCCCGCCGCCCCCAAGACCGACATCCACCTGCTTCTCGCCGAGGACAACATCGTCAACCAGAAGGTCGCCCTCAACATGCTCAAACGCCTCGGCTACCGCGCCGACGTCGCCGGCAATGGCCTCGAAGTCCTCGAAGCCACTGCGCGCCAGCACTACGACCTCATCCTCATGGATGTGCAGATGCCCGAGATGAGCGGCCTCGAAGCCACCCTCAAACTCCGCGAACGCTGGCCCGAAGGCCCCGACCGCCCCTGGGTCATCGCCCTCACCGCCAACGCCATGGCCGAACACCGCTCCGAGTGCATGGAAGTCGGCATGGACGACTACCTCAGCAAACCCATCAAGATCGGAGAGCTCAAAGACGCCCTCGAACGGGCCAAGCTCCCCACCCGATCCTCCTAAACGGAAACGGCCCGCACACACACGTGGCGGGCCGTCTTCTTTTCAGGGCAAAACGCTTACGGCAGGATCTCCACCGCACCGGTGTCCAGATCGTAGCGGGCAGCCAGCACCTTCAGATGCCCGGCCTCCACCGCCTCGGCCACGATCGCGCTCTTCTTCACGATCTCCGCCACCATCAGCTTGGCATGGGCGCGCGTCGTGTTGTCCGCCCGGTCGCCCGGCTGACCTTTGGCCGCCTCGATCGCCGGCTCGATGCACTCCACCAGACTGCCGATGTGCCCCGGCGCATGACCGCCAGCCAGCGCCGCGCCCACTGCACCGCAGCTTTCATGGCCGACCACGACCACCAGCGGCGCATGCAGATGCTCCACCGCGTACTCGATACTCCCCAGGATGTGCTCATCGACCAGGTTGCCCGCATTGCGCAGCACAAACAGATCGCCCAGCCCCTGGTCGAAAAACAACTCCGGCGCCACGCGCGAATCCGCGCACGTCAGCACCACCGCAAACGGCGCCTGCCCCTTCGTCAGCTCCAGCCGGCGCTGCTCGCCCTGGTGCGGATGCTCGGCACGCCCCGCCACAAAGCGCTGGTTGCCGTCGAGCAGACGCTGCAACGAGCTCTCCGGGGAAAGCCCCGCGGCCGCCTCGCCCCGCAACACAGGCAGGGCCAGGACCGGCAGGCACACGAGGCTCGCGAGCCTCACAAAACTACGAATCGCATGGATGCTTTTCATAATGGGAAAACGCGAGCCTGCCCCCTCCGCGCCCAAAAAGCAAAGCCGCGCTGACCCTCGTCAGGCACACGCCGCCAGCCCCGACTGCGCCTTCTCCCAGAGCGTCTCCGCGCGCGCCTGCAAGATCGCGCGCGCCTTCGACACCTCCGCGCACCGAGCCCGGCTGTTCTCGTCGGCAATGCGCGCCAGATCGTCCAGATTGTACAGATAGACGCCGGGCAGATCGCCCACCTGCCCCTCCACATCGCGCGGCATCGCCATATCGACCAGCAGCAACGGACGCGAGGCGCGCGCCTCCATCACCCGCTCCACCTCCGCCACGTGCAACACCGCCACGGGAGAAGCCGTGCAACACACCACGATGTCGTATTCGCCCAGCCGCGCCACGGCACGGTCCAGCGCCAACGCCGCCGCCCCCAACCCCTCGGCCAGCTGGGCCGCGCGCTCGATATGGCGGCTGGCCACATCGAGCCGGCCCGCACCGCGGCTCAGGAATGCCCGTGCCGTCTTTTCGCCGATCTCGCCGGCGCCCAGCAAGAGCACCCGCGCCGGCTCCAGCGCACCATAAATATCGAGCGCCAGCTCCACGGCCACGCTCGCCACGCTCACCTGCCCCGACGTGATCGCCGTCTCCGTGCGCACGGCCTTGGCCGCCTGAAACGCCTTTTGAAACACCCGGTGGAGCACCGGCCCGGCAAACCCGCGCGACTGCGCCTCGGCATACGCCGCCTTCACCTGCCCGAAAATCTCCGTCTCGCCGAGCATCTGCGAGTCGAGCCCTCCGGCCACCTCCAGCAGATGCTGCACGGCCTCGCAGCCCGTCAGCCGCAACCGGAAACTCCGAAACTCCTCCAGATCGAAACGCTGGCGCGTGCAAAAAGCCCGCTCCACCGCCTCGACCGTTTCCGCGCCCGCACCCACGCCGTAAAATTCCACGCGGTTGCACGTGTTGAGCACCACAAACTCCGCCAGCCCCGGCAGGCCGCGCAGGTCCGCGCGCATCGCCTCGGCGGCCTCGCCGGCCAGCGCCAGCTTCTCGCGCACCTCCAGCGGCGTGCGCTGGTGCGTCGCCCCGAGCAAAAACAACACGCGCCCGCTCATCGCTGCTCCACGCCGCCTTTCTCGGCCGGCACCTCCGCGGTGCGGCTGCGGTCCACCAGCCAGAGCGTCGCCAGCGCCAGCACGAAGAGCACCAGGCTCAGGTGTGCAAAACGCACACCCGACAGCCGGCCGCGTTTGCGCGCCCCGAGCATGAGCGCGTAGGCCAGACCCACGCCCGTCGTGGCCAGCACCTTGGCGTAGCCGACGTGCGCGCCCTCGTCCCCCCAGTAAATCCAGGCCACCGCCAGCGCCGCACCGAGCAGGCTCACGCCGGTCGTCAGCAACCGCCCGCCGATGTGGTCGAGCTCCACCAGCGAGGGCAAAAAGGAACACCAGCCGCCCAGCCGTTTCGATTTCAGCGAGCGGTCGCGCAGCAGGTACAGCAGCGAGGTCAGCGCGAGCAGACCGAAGACGCCGTAGCTAAACAGAGCCAGCCCGGCATGCACCTCCACCCACGGATTTCCGCCAAACAGCCGCGCGCTGCGCGTGGCATCCCAGGCCGGCACGCCCAGCGAGAGCAGCGTCATCACCGCCGCCAGACACGCCGAAAAATACCCGAGCACGCTCAGCCGGAAACGCGTGCCGACGACGAGGTAGAGCGTGGTGGCCGACCACGCCGTGCATTGGAACAGTTCAAAAAGATTGCCGAGGGGACAGCCGCCCGTCGCCCGGCCGCGCAGCCAAAGTCCCCAAGTTTGAAAGAGGTAGCCGAGGGCGATGGCTCCGTAGATCGCCACGCGCGACTGCCGGCGCCCGCGCACCAGCGCCACGGTGCCCAACACCAGGCCGGCGAGGTAAAACCCCGCGGCCAGCCAGAGCCATTGTCGGTCGGTGATGTGCATCGGTAGAGCCGCCCAAGATGAAGCCCGCGCCAGCGAGTGCAAGCACCCGGCTCAGCGGCCGAGGCGGTTGCGGATATGGTCGGCGGCCTGCTCCCAGGTCGGCAGCGCGCGCACGACCGCCTCGCGCGCCAGGCGCGTGTGCAGGGTGTCGTCGGTGAAGAGCTGCCGCAGCGCCTGCGTCCACGCGTCGAGGTCGTTGACGGGCACGAGGTGGCAGCCGCCGGCGCAGGCGTTTTCTCGTAGAACGGGCAGGTCGCTGCACACGCAGGGGACGCCGCGCCACAGCGCCTCGACGAGCGGCAGGCCACAGCCTTCGGCGACGGTGGGAAACGCAGCCACGCGGGCCTCCTGGTAGAGCTGCGCCACGGTCTTGTCGTCGGCCGCCTCGTGGTACTGCACGCAGCCGGGGAAGCGGTGGCTGACGGCATCGACCTTCCGTGCGACGGCCGGGCCGAAATGCGGATTGATGCGCCCGACCAGGTGCAGCTCAAATCGCAGTCCGTCGGCCCACAGGCGCGCGCACGCGTCGAGCAGCAGGCTCTGGTTTTTGCGCGGTTCGAGGATGCCCACCATCAGGAGGTGGCGGCCGGTGAGATTGGGCCGGAGCACGCGGCACTCGCCGATCGCGTCGGCCCCGAGGGCGAGCGGCTCGACCGACGGCGGGTTTTCCACGCCGAGCCAGCGCCAGTAGCCGAGGAGTTCGTCGCGGCTGGAGGCGGAGACGGCGAAGACGTGGTCAAACGCCGCGAGGCGCTTCATGTACTCGGGGTGGCGCGCGACGCTCTGCGGCCAGGTGATCTGGGGCATGCGCAGCGGGATCGCATCGTGGAAGATCGCGGCACACCGGCAGGGTTTCTCGCGGAGGAAGTCGGCCAGTCCTGGGCGCTCAGCCTCGCAGAACAGTTCGGAGGTGAGCCACCAGTCGTCGCGTTGCACGCCGGCGCCGTGCTGCCAGTCGCCCCAGGTGACGGGGCGGGCGGCCTTGCCGAGCTGCGCCCGCAGGCGCTCGCTCACCCGCATCAGGCCCGACCGATGGCCGGGCCGGCCGGTCTTCGTGGTGTCAAAATAGATCACGGCTTCGGCGACGTGTCGGCGATGGCGCGTTCGTACAGCGCGTAGAGGCGCGCGGCGTTGGTGTGGGCGTTGAAATTCTGCTCGACCCACTGGCGCGCGCCGGAGCGCAGCCGCTCGCAAAGCGCGTCGTCGGTCATCAGACGGCGCAGCGCCATCACCCAGACGGCGGGCGATTCGACGGGGGCGACCAGGCCGGAGGCGCCGTCCTTGATCGCCTCGGTGGTGGCGGCGATGGGCGAGGTGACGACGAGGGTGCCGGCGGCCATCGCCTCGGGGATGACGTTGGGCAGGCCGTCGCGGTCGCCGCTGGGGGCGACGATGCCGGTGTGCACGAGCACGTCGGCCCAGGCGAGGTGTTCCCAGATGCGGTAGTTGGGCAGGTGGCCGGTGAAGGTGAGGTGGCCGGTGAGCTCGAGCTCGGCGGACAGGCGTTCGAGGGCGCCGCGCATCGGGCCGTCGCCGATGATGCACGCCTCGAAGGGCACACCGGCGGCCTTGAGCGCGGCGTAGATCTTGAGCTGGTAGCGCAGGCCTTTTTTGGCGACGAGGCGGGCCACGCAGACGATGCGGAGGGGTTCGCGCGAGGCCCGGAGCGTTTTCTGCTCGGGGAGCACGTCGAGCCCGCGGCGGATGCAGTGGACTTTCGCCGACTGGAGACCGCGGCCGATGAGAGTGCGGCGGCCCATGTCGGTGGAGGTGTGAATGAAGGCCGCGTCGACGAGTTTTTCCTTCAACCACCAGTCGCCGCCGTGTTCGTAGATATCGTAGGCATGCGCGGCGGCGCTGTAGCGATGGCCGTCGAGCCGCCACAAAAGCCAGGCCGCCGTCGCCGGGGCACCGCCCCAAGCCGCATGCACCCACGTCGGCCGCGGGTGTTTGAGCTCATGCCGGTAGAGGCAGGCAAAGCCGGCCCCGAGCATGTTTTCCCAAAAATTCATCCACGACGGCGGCATGCGCGTCCACAGGCCCACGATGAGCTCCCACATCAGTTTCGGCCAGCGGACCGCGGTGTAGGGGATCATCCAGATCAGCGTGAGCAGTTTCCACTTCGGAAAGGTCCGCACGCGCACGCCCCGGAAACTGCCGCCGCCGCCCCACAGCGAGTACAGGCGCAGCTGCGCCCCGCGCTCGATCATCGCGATCACTTCGCGTTGCAGAAACGTTTCCGTGGGTTTGGGAAACGTCGTAAACAAATAGGCGATGGTTGGCGGTGTCTTGTTCAAACGGAGGGGAGGGAAACGGGAAGCTCACAGCGATGCCCGCGCACGCGGCGGGTGACAACCCTGATTTAACGCCAGATACGAGCTCGCGACCGCGCCTGGGCCGGGGTGGCGCGAGAAGCCTTGCCGTCCCCCGATCCCTCGCGCTCTCTGCCTCGTCGCCCATGCTCCTCGCCCTCGACAAACCCTATGGCGTGCTCTCCCAGTTCACGCCCGAGCCCGGCTCGCGCTGGCGCACGCTCGCCGCGCTCGGCCTGCCTCCACG
>MWDT01000109.1 GCA_002070825.1 Verrucomicrobia bacterium ADurb.Bin122 | reverse complement strand
GACGCCTCGCTCGAACTGCACGCTCAACTCGTCGAAGCTCGCGTCGGTGGGCATCCAGATGACGCCGGTGCGCGAAGCGATCATGCGCGACTTGCGGAACTGGGTGAAATAAACCGGTCTCACCACGCCATGAACATCCTCGTTACAGGTGGTTGCGGTTTTATCGGGAGCAATTTCGTGCGCCAACGGTTGCTCGACCGGGTGGCCCCGGTGTCGCGGCTGGTCAATCTGGACAAGCTGACGTACGCGGGCAATCCGGCCAACCTGGCCGACCTCGCCGGCGATCCGCGCTACGTTTTCGCACAGGGTGACATCGGCGACGAGGCGCTGATTACTCGGCTTCTTGGCGAACACCAGATCGACGCCATCGTGAACTTCGCGGCGGAGTCGCACGTGGATCGCTCGATCGACTCGCCCGAGCCGTTCATCCAGACGAATGTCGTCGGCACGCTGCGCCTGCTCAATGCCGCGCGCCGGCACTGGGCCTCGTTGCCCGAGCCGAAGAAAAGCGGATTCCGCTTCCTGCATGTGTCCACCGACGAGGTGTACGGTACGCTATCGCCGGCCGATCCTGCGTTTACCGAGGAGACGCCGTTTGCGCCCAATTCGCCCTACGCCGCCTCGAAGGCCGCCAGCGATCATCTCGTGCGGGCGTACCAGCACACGTACAAGCTCCCCACGCTGACGACCAATTGCTCCAACAATTACGGTCCCTATCATTTCCCTGAAAAGCTGATCCCGCTGGTGATTCTCAACGCCCTCGATGGCAAATCGCTGCCGATTTACGGCGACGGTCAGCAGATCCGCGACTGGCTCTATGTCGAGGACCATGCGTCGGCGATCTGGTGCGTGTTGCGCCAGGGCAAAGTCGGCGAGACCTACAACGTCGGGGGCATTAACGAGCGCGCCAACTTGGAGGTCGTCCGGCGCATCTGCGCGCTGCTCGATACGCAGTCGCCCCGCGCCGATGGCAAGAGCTACGCGGACCAGATCACGTTTGTGGCAGACCGGCCCGGACACGACCGGCGCTACGCGATCGATTGCACCAAACTTCAGCGCGAGCTCGGTTGGAAGCCCAAGGAGTCCTTTGAGACGGGCCTCGCCAAAACGGTCGCCTGGTACCTCAAAAACCGTGCGTGGTGCGACGACATCACGTCGAAAAAATACGCGCGCGAACGCCTGGGCACCCAAGGCTGAGCCGCGAATCCCCCATGCAACGTAAAGGCATCATTCTCGCCGGAGGCTCCGGCACCCGGCTTTATCCGCTGACGATCGCCGTGAGCAAGCAGCTCATGCCGGTGTACGACAAGCCGATGATCTACTATCCGCTCTCGGTGCTCATGCTTTCAGGCATCCGCGAGATACTGGTCATTTCGACGCCATTGGACCTGCCGATGTTTCGCCGGCTGCTCGGCGACGGCTCCCAGTTTGGCGTTCGCTTCTCTTATGCGGAGCAGCCCAGCCCGGACGGCCTCGCGCAGGCGTTTCACATCGCCGGTGATGTCGGCTTCCTGACGGGCGCAGAGCCGTCGGCGCTGGTCTTGGGTGACAACCTTTTCTACGGGCACGATTTTGCATCGGCTTTGGTTTCGGCCGATGAACGGACCGAAGGGGCGACGGTCTTTGGTTATCATGTCGCCAACCCGACGGCCTACGGTGTCGTGGAATTTGCGCCGGATGGACGGGTGCTGTCGCTGGAGGAAAAACCTGCGCAACCCAAGTCCAACTACGCCGTGCCCGGTCTCTACTTTTATGACCGCGACGTCGTGGCGCTCGCGCGCAGCTTGAAGCCGTCGAAGCGCGGCGAACTCGAAATCACCGATCTCAACCGCCTCTATCTCGAAGCCGGCAAGCTTCACGTGGAGACGCTCGGGCGCGGCAATGCGTGGCTCGATACGGGGACGCACGATTCGTTGATCGAGGCCGGGCAGTTTGTGTCGGTCATCGAAAACCGCCAGGGCCTGAAAATCGCGTGTCTCGAAGAGATCGCGTTTCGCAAGGGGTGGATCGACCGTGCCGGTCTTGAGGCTCAGATCAAGCGCCTCGGCAAATCGACCTACGGCGCCTATCTGAAGGGGATCTAGCGCGAGCCCGGCATGAGAACACTCAGCCTTCTGGGCCAAAGCCTGATCCGGCACCGGTCGATTTGGTGGCAGTTTACCCTGCGCTATGTCGAGATTCGCAACAAGGGCAGCCATCTCGGCCTGCTGTGGTCGGTGCTCAATCCGCTGATCATGCTGGCGCTCTACGTCCTGGTGTTCGGCTATATTTACGGAGGGCGTTTCGGTGTGTTGCCCCATGAAACGAAGGCCGAGTACGGGTTGGGCATTTTTCTGGGCTTGGCGCTCTACAATTTTGTTAGCGATCTGCTGTGCAGCTCGCCCGTCTCCATCTCAGACAACACTAACTTTGTGAAGAAGGTCGTGTTTCCGTTGGAGGTGCTGCCGGCGGCGCTGGTCGGATCCGCGTTCGTCCATCTGCTCATCACGTTGGGGCTGGTGGCTGCGGGTGTCGTGTTTTTCGGCCCCGGGCTGAGTCTGTCGTGTCTCTGGCTCGTGGTGGTGCTGGTACCGGTCATCATGTGGGCCATGGGAATCGCATGGGCCGTCTCGGCACTGAGCGTTTTCTTGCAGGACATTCGGCAGCTCCTCCCCGCGATGGCTACGGGATTGATGTTTGCCAGTGCGGTGTTTTATCCGCCTTCGAAAATCCCCGCGGCTGTCTGGACGGTGCTCAAATACAACCCGCTCATTCACGCGATTGAGGGTGCGCGCGCGGTCATGCTCTGGGGGCAGCCGCTTAACTGGCACGCCATGCTCTATCTCTATGGAACAGGCGCGCTCGCCATGCTGTGCGGCTTTTGGATTTTCATGAAGTTGAAACCCGCATTTGCGGATGTGCTGTGATGCAGACGGACAAGAAAAACTCGGTCGTCATCGAGGCCAAGGACCTCAGCAAGGTTTACCGCATCTGGTCGGATCCAGCAGCACGGCTCAAGTATCCCTTGTTGCGTACGGCCGCCAGCTTGCTTCCCGAGAAGCTGCGGCCGCGTCAATTTTCGGCGACGCTTTCACAGACGAAGTACTACCGGGATTTCTATGCCCTGCGCGACCTTTCCCTGACCATTCGCCGGGGCGAAGCCGTCGGCATCATCGGCCGCAATGGCTCGGGCAAAAGCACGCTGTTGCAGATGATCGCTGGTACGTTGACGCCCACGACCGGTTCGGTGAACACGTACGGGCGCATCGCGGCACTGCTGGAGCTGGGCAGCGGGTTTAATCCCGAGTTTACCGGCCGAGAAAACGTGTACCTCAATGCTGCCGTGCTCGGCCTGAGCAAGGCGCAGATCGATCAACGATATGAGGCTATCGCCGCGTTTGCCGAGATCGGCGATTTCATCGATCAGCCGGTGCGCACGTATTCGAGCGGCATGGTCGTCCGCCTGGCCTTTGCTGTGGCGGCGCATGTCGAGCCCGACATTCTGATCGTCGACGAGGCCCTGGGCGTAGGCGATGCGCGCTTCCAGCTGAAGTGTGCCCGAGCCATTGATCGTTTTATCGAGCAGGGCGTCACCCTGCTGTTCGTCTCGCACGACACCACAACGGTAAAGCGCCTTTGCAACCAGGCCATTTTGCTCGAGCGCGGGCAACTGGTTTACGCCGGAAAACCCAATGACGTGGCCAACCTTTACTCGAAGCTGATCGTGGAGGGCGGTTCGTTGGAGTCGATTCAGGCAGACATTGCGGCACTCAACCATCCCGTCTCGGCAGGACCGGCGGGGGCGGGTGCCTCCCTAGCTGTGCCAGCCGCGCAGGCCGCCGTGCACAGCGCCGCAACGGTTCCCTCGTATGATGCGGCGAGTCTGCGTTTGCGCGTCAAGGCACTGGAAACCTGTTTGCGCGAGCAGGCGCTGGATGCCGAGCTCGCGGCAGCCACTGTAGAGGCGATGCTTCAGGAAGAACGGTCGCATGTGAAGGTGACCGGCCAGGAATTTGCCTATGGGGGCGATTTGGGCCTCATCACTGCGATCACCGTGTGCGATGCTGAGGGCCTGGAACGTCTGTGGTTCAACACTGGCGAGTCAGTGAGGGTGCATCTCGACATTGCGGCTCTTGAGGATTTGCCGAGTCCGATCTACGCAATGACGATCAAGAATGCCACCGGCGTAGAGGTATACGGGACCAACACCATGTTCAGCAAACAGCCCGTGGAGCCCTTGCGGAAAGGCGATCAACGCCGCGTGACCTTTGACTTCCCGATCAATCTGATGCCGGGAAATTACTTTTTTTCCTTTGGGTTTACCCACTTTTTCGGGACGGAACTGTCAGTGATTCATCGTCGCTATGACGCCATCAAGGTGGAGGTGCATGCGCTGGATAAGTCATTTGGCATCGCAAATCTTCACGCAAAAATCGGCGTCTCTGTGATCCCGACACCATGATCGAGTTCTCCTATCAAGGGCAGCCTCAAACCCTCACGGCCGGGCGCCCGTGGCGCGGGCAAACACGTGACGATACCTACCGGGATACCTCGGCCTCCGAGCTCTGGAAACTGGTTCGCACCGTGCAGGCGGGCGTGCCGTGGCGTGAGGCCGTCCGGATGCAATATGGCACGACGAGCCCTTGGCTGTTTCGGATCGTCACTGCGCCGTCCCGGAATCTTTTTTTGAAACAGTACCCCGTGCCGGCTGGGAGTTGCATCCTGGATGTGGGCGCGGGCTGGGGGCAGTACTCGCTCCCCCTGGCGCAGCAAAACACGGTCGTTTCCGTCGAGCCGACCCCCGAACGCCTGGCCTTTATTCATGCGGCAGCAGAACAGGACGGGGTGGTTGATCGGATTCACTTCATCGAGGCCGATTTTCTGGATCTCACGTTCGCGCGCCGCTTCGATCTGGCTTGCTGCATTGGCGTGCTGGAGTGGGTCCCGAAGTTCCGGCCCGGTGATCCATGGAGCCTGCAATGTGAGTTTTTGCGCCGCATACGGGATAGTCTGAGACCTGGCGGGCGGCTGCTTCTGGGGATCGAGAATCGCATGGGGTTGAAATACATGCTCGGAGCGCCCGACGACCACTGTGGCTACCCGGATATCTCCGTTTACGATTCGGACCTTGCCCGTCAGAAATATCACACGCGCACGGCGCAGGAGTTGCGCTGTTTCACCTACACTGATGCGGAGCTGCGTGAACTTCTGCAGGCCGCTGGTTTTTCATCACCGTCTTTTTTCGCGGCGTTCCCAGACTACAAGCTGCCCGAAAAGATTCTGCCGTTCGACGATGCCGTTGAAAATGCGCTGATGGAAGGGGCCCCGTTTGCCGACGAGCACGATGGCAGCTGCGGCGCTCGTCTGGAAAACCAGCGCGAGTTGCGGTCCCACTATCGTTCGCTGGCTCAAATGGGGATTGCGCGGCACTTTGCCCCGAGTTTTTTTGTGACGGCCTCTGCATGAGCCTTTGACCATGGAAAGCTCGCCTTCCGCATCCCAAAATCCAGCCGAGCTTTCGTCGCCATCCTTGCGGGATCTGGCTTCGCATGGGGCACTGCCGACTCCAGCACAGATGTTGCAGCTGCGGCAATGCCTGTCCGATTCGGGTGTGCTCGACCGGAATTCAACGGCGCCCTTGTCGTGGGACGTATTGCCTCGCAATCTCGACCGCCGTGATCACCGGGCGCGTGTGGCGATGTGCGTCCGCGAGGGAGGACGGGCAATCTGCCATCTCACAGTCGGGCCGGGATTGGGGGACTTGTGGAAGCGCACCCAAGACTTTGCGCAAGCCTGCCCGTCCATTGCGTGTCGGCCTTTCTTTTTCGCATCGATCGATGGGCTCGATTTCCTGGCGGTGGAGTTTTTCGAGGGGCATTCGCTTGAGGCCTGGGTCTCCTCTGGGCGGATGTCGCCCCAAGTGGCACTGGCGCATGCCATCGAGCTTTTTAAAGGGCTGGAATCCACTCTGGAGAACTCTTCCGCGGACGCCGTTCGCTCGGAGTTGAGAGCGTTCTTTGATCAGGCACTCGAATCTTCTGCATTCGGCGAGGTTGACGGGCGCTTTCTCCGAGCGTTTGTGTTTCCTCTCATTGAAAAGGGGGCGTTGTCTTGTCCTGCGCGCTCTTGCTGGTCCAATGGTGATTGGGTTGCCCGCAACATTTTGATCGACGAGCACGGACGGAGACGCCTGGTGGACTACGAGTTCGCGGCGCGCACCCATTTCTGGCAGGAGGCGGGATGGCGCTGGTGCACGTTCTCGGCACTTCCGGCGGAGATGTTGCGCGTGTCTTCGTTTGCGCCCGATGATTCTTCGAGTGCGTGGTTGGAATCTTACTTCCTCGTGCGCCAAGTGGTCCTCGCACATGAAAATAGCATCGCTCCGAGGGCAGGACTCGGGGCTCTGTCATGGCTGGATAGGCTTTCGGCCATCACGGCTCGGGCCTGGGGCGAGTACGAGTCGAGTTACTTTCTGAGGCCGTTGAGCATTTCGGAAAGGACGCGGAGCTTGGAGCAGGTGGCTGAGCTAAACCGGGTGATTTCCGACCGCGAGGCCCGCTTGGAGTCGACGCAGCGGGAGCTTGAGCGCCTCCGCCCTGAACTTGAGCACCTCAATGACGAGTTGAAGCAGGTCCGCGACCAGGCCGATGCGGTGCAGCGGGATCTTCGGGGGCAGCTTGCGGTGCGGAGCGACAAGATTGCGCGCATGCAGCGAAGTTTTTCGTGGCTGATCACTTCGCCGTTGCGTGCCTGTCGCCGTCTTTTCCTGGAGTGAGCGGCGAGGGCGCTCCTTCTCATTTGCGGGAGCGCCGGCTGCGGCAGCTTTCAGAGCTGCGCGAGGATGGTGTTGAAGGTCTTGCTGGGGCGCAGGGTGGCGGCGGCTTTGGTGTCGTCGGGCATGTAGTAGCCGCCGAGGTCGACTGGCGACTGCTGCACGGCGATCACTTCGGCGACGATTTGCTGCTCGGCTGCGGCGAGTTTGGCAGCCACGGGGGCGAAGACCTGGGCGAGTTGCGCATCCCGCGTCTGCTCGGCGAGCGCCTGGGCCCAATAGAGGGCGAGGTAGATGTGGGAGCCGCGGCTGTCGATCGTGCCGAATTTGCGGCCGGGCGAGCGGTCGTTCTCGAGATACTTGCCGTTGGCGGCATCGAGGGTGTCGGCGAGGACTTTGGCCTTGGGATGGTTCGCGCTCTGGGCGAGGTGTTCGAAGGACGCCGCGAGGGCGAAGAACTCGCCGAGGCTGTCCCAGCGCAGGTAGTTGTTCTGGGTGAAATACTCGACGTGCTTGGGGGCCGAGCCGCCGGCGCCGGTTTCGAAGAGTCCGCCGCCCTGCATGAGGGGAACGATGGAGAGCATCTTGGCGCTGGTGCCGACTTCGAGGATCGGGAAGAGGTCCGTGAGGTAGTCGCGCAGGACG
>MWDT01000108.1 GCA_002070825.1 Verrucomicrobia bacterium ADurb.Bin122 | reverse complement strand
CTGCGCCTCGCCCCGGTAGAACGTGGCGTCGGCCGGCTTCTGCTCCGGCAGAGCGATGCCGGGCGATTCCACGCGGCCACCGGCAAAGGTGTCGCGCGGGAGGTCGATCACGTAGTCGATCGATTGCAGCAGGAGCGGCCACTGGCCGGGATTGGTCACCTTGACGGACGCGGTCTGCGTGCCGGCGGCATCCTCCACCCACTCCGCCGAAAAGTTTGCGGAGAGGCCGTTGCTAAAAGTCGTCGCGCCCGACCAGCGTTTCTCAATCCCCTCGCGGGCGATGGTCGATTTCTGGTCGTGCGGCTGGAGCGTCGCCTCCACGCCGCCATCGAAGGTCGCAATCAATTGCGCCCGGACCGGCAGCTCGGCGCCGTCGCGGATCATCGCCGTCAAGGCGCCTCCGCTTTCAAAGGTGGCTTGTTCGGCCGCGCGCAGAGGCAGCGCCGCCAGGCAAATCAGGGCGAGTAGGGTTCTCATGGGGCTACGAAATGCTCGCCACGCCAGACGGCGAACGCCACCAAAGCGTTTCTCGCAGTTTTACGTAGCTCGCGAGCGCGAGCGCCGCTGCCGCACGAGCGCCGCCGCCTGTGCAAACACACGCCCCGGCTCTGGCCACGTCGCGCGCGCCCCGAAACGCAGGCGCAGCAGCGCCTCGCGGACCTCGCGCCCCGCCGGGTCGTCCACCGCCCAATCAGGCGCGACGCGTGCCAGTTTCCGCAACCAACGCCCCGCCTCGCGGCGCACCGGATCGGCGCGGTGGTCCCGCCCGCCTTTATGCCAGCGCCAGCGGGTGCGGTAGCGCCAGGCGAGCCAGGACAACACGACTGCGGCGCACATCAGCAGCGCGCCGTCGAGTGCGCGGGCCTGCGTCCAAGGTTGGCCCAGCCATCGACGCAGACTCCGCGCGCCCTGTCCGAACATCTCCCGAAAGGTCTGCCCGATGATCTGCACCGTCTCCTTCACCTGGTGGAGCGTTTCCAGTTGGCTGCGCTGGTCGAAGTTCACGATACGCCGGTACCAAAACATGCGCAGGCTCTCCACACGCGCCGACCAGCCGCGATCGCCGCCCTCGTGCAACGCCGCCGCCCCCGTCGGCTCAACCGCGCCCATGGGCGCCGCGGCGCCGGGCGTCGGATCGACGCGCAACCACGCCCCCTCGCCGTCCCAGATTTCGGCCCACGCGTGGGCGTCGCGATTGTGGATCGTGAGGTTGTTCGAGTAGCCGTTCCAGGAGCCGCCGTGAAAGCCGACCACCAGGCGCGCCGGATGCCCCGCCGCACGCGCCAGCAGCACGAAGGAGCCGGCGAACAGTTCGCAATGCCCCGCCGCACGCGACTCCATCCAGCGCACCAGCACATCACCGTCGCCGGCGGGCACGCGCGGCGAAAGCGAGTACGCGTGCCGTTGCTGCAACCACGCGCCCGCCCGTTCGGCAAACGCCTCCGGCGAAAGCGTCGCGCCGCCTCCGATCTCGCGCACGAGCGACGCCAGACGCGCCTGATCGCCCGCCGCCGCCGGCCCCTGCATCAATGTCTGCCACGGTCCACGCCGCGCCGCCGCGCCGCCCGCCGCATACGTGGGATCGGGCAATGTTGCCGAGAGCTGCGGCGACTCCATCCGGTACGCCGTCATCGTCGCCGGCTCCCGCCGCAGCGCCAGCGCCAGCAACGACGGGCTCAACTGCACCGCCTGCACCTCGCGAAATTGGATCTGCGAAAAAACTCCCGGCAGCGGCAGGTAGCGGCTCACGCCCGGCTCCAGATAAAACGTCCACACCGCATCGCTCCGTCCAGCCAGACGCACGCCGCGCGGGCCGTGCAGCCTCGAGACCGTCCGCTCAGAAGCAAACGCCGCCCGCCTCAGATCCTTCGAGAGCCGGAAGCCTCCCGCAGGGTCGTACTCGTCGAGCGCGAGCATGCGCAGATAGAGCGCCGCCGGCACCTGCGCGGCATCCGACACGTCCACGCGCAGCGCCACGCCCGTGTCCTGCGTGATCTCCGTCACCTCGCCGAAACGCACATTTTCGGAAAACCCAGAGCGCGCTTTCCCGCTAAAGAGCCCGTCGAGGAACAGACTGTTTTCGAACTGAAAACGCGGGATCGCCATGAACAACAGCCCCGAGAGCACGACGACGCCCGCGAAGAGCGCGCCGCCCATGACCACCAGCCGCAGATCGGCACACGCGATCACGCGCCGCAGGAGCTGGAGGTGGCCCATCCTGCCGACCCACGCCGGGCGGACATTGGGCGCCACGACGGCCGCGCCGACGCCCGGCGCCGGACCATTGAGCGTGATGAGGAAAAGCAGCAGGAGCGCGCACGCCGCAAACACCACGATCTGCGCCGCAAACGCCACCGACACCGTCAGCACGCCGGCCACCACCACGAGGAACATCCCGAGCACGATCAGTTGCAGATCCTCGCGGCGTCCGCGGTAGCTGATTCCCCGGTACAGGATGAGCCAGAGATCGAGCCGGATCATCGCGGGCAACACCTGCCCCTCCGCCCAGAGTTCAAAGACAAAGCCCGCCACGATCAGCGGAAACGCCGCCTTATGCAGCCAGCCAGGCACGCGCGCAGGCAGGCCCGGCCGCAACAGAGCCGCCCCCACGCCCGCCGTCGCCGCCAGCACCGCCCCGAGCGCCTCCACGTCGAGGTAGAACACGCTCCAGATGGCAAACAGCGACAGCACGCCGCCGAGCAGCCATTGCAGTTGCTGGAGCTCCTGCGCGTTAAGCTTGGGCCGCTGGTTGTCCATCGATCAGGGCGACGACCCCACGAGGGCCGTCCGGTTGCAGGGTGATCCGTGAAAACGCTGTCGACGAGGGCGGCACGCACGGCGCGGACCGGCGCGCCACCACGGCGAGCCGCCCAAGAAACTCCTCCAGCTCGGCGAGCCCGCGCAACGCGCACGGCGGCTCCGCATCGAGCGACACCGCGCGGAGCTGGCCCGCGCGAAACAGATCCTCGGCGAGCGTCGCCGCCAGACTCACCGCGAGCTCAAACTGCTCCGCGCGCGGCCAGCACGCCTCCGACGTGTCAAACGCCAGCGCGTAGCCCTGCTGGCTTTCCGCCGCGTACTGGCGCACGAGCAACTGGCCCGTGCGCGCGCTCGCCTTCCAGTGCACCAGCCGGTGCGAGTCGCCCGGCGCGTATTTCCGCAGCGCCAGCAGATCCGCCCCGTGCCCGGCGCGCGTCGCCCGGTTGCCCGACGCCAACGGCCGCCCGCCGCCGGCGGCCCAGCGCCGGTACTCCACGAGCGCCGGCCACACCACCAGCTCGCGCACCTCGCCCACCGAGAGAAATTTCCTCAGAAACCCGAACGGAAACAACGAGCCCACGCTCGCCAGCTCCACGCGCCAGAGTCCGCGCCGGTCCGGCGTGAAACTCCACGGGAGCTGCTGGCTGCCGTGCGGATCGAGCCGGTCGCGCATCGCCGTGCGGCCCTGCGCATCCACGCGGTCGAGCGCGGCGATCCGGTCCTTCCACCATTGGCGGCGCGCTTTCAGATTCAGCCCCTTCGGGCGCTCCGGCCAGACCGTCACCGCCCCGCGCAGCGTCGAGCGCAACTCGAACCACAGCCCGTAGGCCGGCACCAGGCTTTTGCCGTTGGCGAGGTCGAGCGTGACCGTCGCCGTCTGCCCGGCGCGCACCGGCGGCGGCAGGCGGAGCGTCCAGCGGACCTTGCGCAGATTGATCGCCGACATCACGCCGCTGAGAATCAGGCACGCCAGCAACAGCGACAGCGTGATGAAGAGGATGTTGTTGGCCGAATTGTACGCCGCCATGCCGACGCCCATCGACAGCGCGATCAACACCACGCCGGGCACCGTCGGCTCGAAGCGTTGCTTCACTCGTGGAAACACCAGCCACCACAGCAGACGCTGCCACACGCGCCGGCCCGGCGCCGACGGGTCGATCGGCTGCGGCTCCGTACGCGGGCCGGCCAGAAAGCTGGGAGGCGCCCACGCCATGTCAGGCCGGATTGGGCAGACGCGACACGATCTGCCGCAGCGCCGCCTCCACCACGCGCCGCGCCTCCAACGCGTCTCCCGGTGCATGCGCCGGCACGAGCCGGTGCGCCAGCACCGCGGGCGCGAGCGAGGTCACGTCCTCGGGGATCACGAAATCGCGCCCTTGCAACAGCGCACGCGCCTGCGCCGCCGACCGCAGCGCCAGCCCGCCGCGCACGCTCACGCCGGCGCGAAACGCCGTCTCGGTGCGCGTGGCCGTCACGATCTTCAGGAGGAAATCGAGCACGCTCTCCTCGACGAACACCTTCGCGGCAAGCGCCTGCCATTGCGCGACCTCGCTGCGCGTCACGACCGGATTGGGCGCGATGGCATCGTAGCCGAGCCGCGCCTGTCGCAGGATTTCGAGTTCGTCGCGCTCCGACGGATAGCCCATGTGCAGGCGCAGGAGAAAGCGGTCCATCTGGCTCTCCGGCAGCGGAAACGTGCCTTCGTAGTCCACCGGATTCTGCGTCGCAAACACCATGAACGGCTGCCCGACCGCGTGCGCCTCGCCATCAATGGTCACCCGCGCGCGGTCCATCACCTCCAGCAGCGCCGACTGCGTCTTCGGCGTGGCGCGGTTGATTTCGTCGGCCAGCACGATGTTGGCGAAGACCGGGCCTTTTTTGAAAACGAACTCCTTCACCGTCTCGTCGTAGATCGCCACGCCGGTCACGTCGCTCGGCAGCAGATCGCTGGTGAACTGGATGCGGGCGAAGGCGCAGTCCATCGAGCGCGCCAGCGCGTAGGCCAGGGTGGTTTTCCCAACGCCGGGCAGATCCTCGATGAGCACATGGCCGCCGGCGATCAGCCCGACGAGCACCTGCTCGATCACCTCGTCCTTGCCCTTGATGTACTGGCGCATGTTGGTCCCCAGCCGGGCCAGTGTCTGTCGCGTGTCCGCCATGACGGGAGCCTGTGCAGAATCGGTCATGCCGGCACGCTACCGGCGGCCCGCACTTGGGCAACAAGAACGACAACCTCCTGAGCATCAAATCCCCTCCTCCAAACGACCCTATGCGCGGTTGAATTTTTCCGGCGCAGGGCCTTCGTGTGACCCCGTGTCTTCCGCCGCCGCCCAGTCCTCCTCGTCCCAGCCCGAGTGCATCCGCCTGCGTGGCGTGCGCCAGCACAACCTGAAGGGCTTCGACCTCGATCTGCCGCTGGGGCGCTTCATCGTCGTCACCGGGCTGAGCGGCGCCGGCAAGAGCTCGCTCGTCTTCGACACGCTCCACGCCGAGGGCCAGCGCCGCTACGTCGAGACGTTTAGCGCCTACACCCGCCAGTTTCTCGACCTGCTCGACAAGCCCCAGGTGGACTCCATCGAAAACATCCGCCCGTCGATCGCCATCGCACAGACCAACACCGTCAAGACCTCCCGCTCCACCGTCGGCACGATGACGGAGCTCACCGATTTCGCCAAAGTCTGGTTCAGCCACGTCGCCCGCTGCTTCGATCCCGCGACCGGCGAGGCCGTCGAGGACGACAACCCGCGCACCATCTGGGAAAAGACGCGCGCCGCCCACGCCGGCGCCGCCGTGATCGTGGCCTTCCGCGTCGCCCGGCCCGCCAACACGCCGTGGGCCGACATCCTGCCGCAGCTCCAGCGCCAGTCCTACGTGCGCGTACTCGTGCCCGACGCCGCCGGCGCGCTCGCCGTCCACCGGCTCGACGAACTCGCCCCCGACGCCGCGTCGCTCGCGTCCGCCGGCGAGTTGTTCGTCGCGCAGGACCGCCTCGCCATCGCCGCCGAAAACCAGGCGCGCTTCCTCGAAGCCGTCGAAACCGCGCTCCACTTCGGCCAGGGCCAGGTGCGGCTCTTCCGCGCCGACACGCTCGCGCCCGCCGGCCACTACTCGCGCGGCCTGCACTCGCCCTCCACCGGACGCACCTTTCGCGCCGCCTCGCCCGCGCTCTTTTCCTTCAACTCCCCGCTCGGCGCCTGCCCGCACTGCCGCGGCTTCGGCCGCGTGATCGAGGTGGACTACCGCCTCGCCATCCCCGACGCCAACCGATCCATCGACGACGGCGCCATCAAGTGCTGGGAGGGCGAGGTGTACCGCAGCAGCCTCGACGACCTGCGCCAGTTCACGAAGAAAAAGGGCATCCGCACCGACGTGCCGTTTGCCTCGCTCACGCCCGAGCAACAGGCCTTCGTCATCGACGGCGAGCCCGGCTACGGCGAGGAAAACGGCAAGGAGTGGCCGAAGTACTGGTACGGCGTGAAGGGCTTCTTCCGCTGGCTCGAAAAGAACACCTACAAGATGCACGTGCGGGTCTTCCTCTCCCGCTACCGCTCCTACAACCCCTGCCCCATCTGCCACGGTCTCCGCCTCCAACCCGAGGCGCTTTGCTGGCGCTGGCAGGGCCACACGCTGCCCGAGCTCTACTCGCTGCCCGTCCGCGAACTCCTCGACCTGCTCGCCGCCGATCCCGCCCGCCCCGCGCCGACCGCCGACGGCGCCCGCCACAGCGCAGACCTCGCGCGCGACGGCATGCTCACCCGCCTGCGTTACCTCAACCAGGTCGGCCTCGGCTATCTTTCGCTCGACCGCGCCTCGCGCACGCTCTCCGGCGGCGAGGTCGAGCGCGTCAACCTCACCGCCTGCCTCGGCACTTCGCTCGTCGACACGCTCTTCGTCCTCGACGAGCCGAGCGTCGGCCTGCACCCGCGCGACATCGACCGGCTCATCGCCATCATCCGCACGCTCACCGATGCGGGTAACACCGTCGTCGTCGTCGAGCACGACGAGGCCATGATCCGCGCCGCCGACCACGTGCTCGAGATCGGGCCCGAGCCCGGCGCCCGCGGCGGGCAACTCGTTTTCCAAGGCTCCGTGCCCGAGCTGCTCCGCAGCGAGGCCAGCCTCACCGGCGCGTACCTTTCGGGCCGCCGCCGGCTCACCGCGCCCGCCGCGCGCCGCCCCGTGCCCAAGAATCACCCGGCGCTGCATTTCCACGGCGTTTCCAAGCACAACCTCCGCGACCTTTCCGTGCGGTTGCCGCTCCAGCGTTTCGTCGCTCTCAGCGGCGTCTCCGGCTCCGGCAAGTCCACGCTGCTCGACCACGTGATTTATCAGGGCCTGCTCGCGCAACGCCATCACCTCGTCGAAGACGCCGCGCAGATCGCGCGGATCAAGTGCGACCAGCCGCTCGGCGACATCGTGCTCGTGGACCAGTCGCCGCTCTCGCGCACACCGCGCTCCAACCCCGCGCTCTACGCCGAGGCATGGGACCGCATCCGCGAGCTCTTCGCCGCCACGCCCGCCGCACAGGCCGCCGGCTTCAGCGCCGCCAGCTTCTCTTTCAACGGCGGCGACGGCCGCTGCGACCACTGTCAGGGCCTCGGCTACGAACGCGTCGAGATGCAGTTTCTCTCCGACGTCTTTGTCCCCTGCCCGATCTGCGAGGGC
>MWDT01000107.1 GCA_002070825.1 Verrucomicrobia bacterium ADurb.Bin122 | reverse complement strand
TTCCACCAGCGCCACGATGGGCGCTTGCTGCTCCGGCGACACATCGGGGATCGGAAGCTGCTTCCAGTCGTCGGGGTAGAGGTCGGTGTTGCTGCGGCGGTTGGCGCGAAGGAATTCACGGGCTTGGCTGGAGTTCAGACAGGCGAGCACGAACTTGGTGGCGAAGCGCTCGCTGTCGCTTTCGCACTGCTCCCGGGACGGCAGCTCATCCGACTTGGGTTCGGTCTTGTAGCGGGCACTTTTGCGAATGGAGCGGTTGATAACGCCCTTGAGCGAGTGCCACGGCACCGCGATGACCGTTGTGTGATTCGTATAGAGCTGTTGATTATCGAGGCATGCTTTCAGATCATCCCCCGCGACACGGAGGATCATTAATTTTTCTGGCACCTCATAGAGCTCTTCGAACGTGACTCTGCGAAAGTGATGTGGCGCACGTTTTGTTCCCCACTCCAACCAGCGACGACCTCGGGGCGTCCACTTGCCTAGATTTTTTCCCTCTACCCATGGCTTGGGATGATTCTCGTCGCGCGTGTCCGAGGTTACATCGTCAGTGATGAATTCTCCTTTGTGCTCCTTTTCGTCACTACTGGCAGCGAGCCCATATGAGAGATAGCATAGAGCCTCCAGCTTTAGCGTCGCCGCCGAGAATGTCTTTGCCACGGCGTCTTCCGGGAAAAACGTGCGATGGGTCAGATTGCGCTGTTCATCCGTCGGCAGGAGTCGCACCTGCCCCAGGATCGCATCTTCGGGCAGACGGTCGGAACGATCGAGGTGCAGGCGGCGCTCAGGGCGCCAGCGGCGGCCGTCGGCTTTTTCGACGAAGAAGATGATGTTGCGCACCCCGGCGGCGAAGAGTTTCAGCTCGCTGACGAAGTCGAGGCGGACGATGCGGGCGTTTTCCAGAAACCAGTTCTGCGATTTCTGCGCGTATTTCGCGTGGCAGTAGCCGTCGGAGACGATCTGGGCCATGACGCCACCGGGCTTGAGCAGATGAAAGCTCTGCTCGATGAAGGCGACGAAGAGATCCCACTTTTCCCAGAGCGTGTGAAACTTACCGCAGGCGAGGACATCCTTGCGCTGCTGCACCTGCGAGGGGTGGTCGGCGCGGATGTAGGGCGGATTGGCGATGACGAGGTCGAAGCCGCCTTGGGCGAAGACGTCCTGAAAATAGAAATGCCAGAGGAAGAAGGGGCGCTCGGGCGTCTCGGAGGCCTGGAGTTCGCGCAGGCGGAGGCGGCGTTTTTCGTTGGCCTCGATCTGCTCGTTGAGTTCGGCGATGCAGCGCTGGGCTTTGAGATAGCGCGCGTCCTTGGCGAGAAACGCATCGACCTCCGCGTCGGGCCGGGGCTCGTGGCCGGAACGGCGGCTGGCTTCGCGGCGCAGCCGGCGGGACTCCTCGATGTGCAGGTGGCGCTCGGTATCCAGGGCGTCCTGCACCTCGGCGATGCGGTCGTCGATGAACTGGAGGACGCGCTGGTCGATGCGGGCGTGGAGGGCGTTTTTGCGGTCCTTACCCTCGATGGAAAAGTAGTCGCGCAGGAGCTGGGTGAACTGGGCGGACTCATTTTCGCTCGGAGTGGAGCCGAGGTCGGCGGTATCGCCCGGTGCCGTGAACATGCTCATCTGGCCGGGGAGCGGGGTGCGGGCTTTGGCGCCGGCCAGCTCGTCGAGCGCGATGCCCTCGAACCACTCGAGGAGCGCATTGCCCTGCATGATCTTGTAGTCGAGGTTGGGCAGCGGAGAGGGCGCATCCTCGTCGACGACGAGGGAGAGCCAGAAGCGCAGGCGGGCGATGTCGACGGCACCGGCATCGAGGTCGACGCCGTGGATGGAGTTCTGGATGATGGCGCGCTTGGCAGCGGCGCGGTCGAGGGTGAGGTCGAGCGTGGTCTTGAGGGTGAAAATGACCTGGAGCAGGCCGATGGGAAACGCGCCGGAGCCGATGGCGGGATCGCAGATCTTTACGCGGTCGAGGGCTTCCTCAATGTGGCGCCCTTCGCGCTCGAGATACTTGCGAAGGGTGTCGCCCGGCGCGCCGCGGTCGTAAGTGTAGACGAACTTGCGGAGGAGGGTGGCCTCCGGCGCGTCCTCCGCGATGGAGTCGGCCAGCAGCTGCCCCCGCAGGTAGCGGTAGAGGCCATGCTGGCACATGTAGTGCACGACCTCGCGCGGGGTGTAGTAGGCGCCGAGGGCCTTGTTTTGGGCGCGCTCCTCGTTTTCGGAGATCAGGTCCTCGAAGATGCGGCCGAGCATCTCGGGATCGATGCCGACCTCCTGATCGTCGGGGGCATTTTCATCGATGGTGAAATTGAACCGGCCGAAGAAGGCGAAGAGGTCCTGGAAGAGCGCGGGCGGAAAATCGAGGCGCTGCGTCGGCTCCGGATCGTCGTCGAACAGGCCGCCGTTGAGATAAGGCACGCGCGTGCCGGTGAGCGCGAAGAGATCGCCGGGGCGGCGGGTGTTGAGGGTCTGGAAAAAGAGGACGGAGAGGACCTCGGAGTAGAATTTCGCCGGCCGCGGGTGCTGGCGGAGCAGATTCTCGAAAAAGTGGGCATCGCCGCCGGTCCAGTCGGTGCGGCCGGCGGGGGCGCCGAGCCAGCCCTTCTTCTGCAGGAAGTGAAGGAAGACGAGGCGTCCGAGGAGCTTCTTGGCGAAATCGCGGATGCGTTTGCCCTGACGCTCCGGGTCGTCGGGATGACCGAAGGCGCGCTTGCGCACGAGATCGGGCAACCCGAGCAGGTGGCGGCTGAACTCGCCGTAGCGGGCCTTGTATTCGAGGAAGAAGTCGCGCGAGAGCTTCTCAACGGAGAACGCTTCGGTGAGACCGGCCAGCGTAGCGGGACCGGTCGCCAGGAGGAGGAAGCGCTGAACGGCGGTGGTGCGGGTCTCGTGCGGCCCGAGGATGTAGGTGAAGCGCTTCGGGTGGGTTTCGTCGGTCGTCAGCGCACCGTCCGCGGCAAGGCGGGACTGGCGGGCAATGAAGCTGAAGCGGTATTCGTCGAGCTGGGGATGATGGTAGAAAGCGAGAGCGCCGTGAATGGTCGCCTCATCGATCAGCCGGCGGGCGAGCTCGCGCAGACCGACGCGATTGCGCGCGATCTGGGTCGAGGTGTTCGCGAGTTCGATTTCGAAGACGCCGAGACGTTTGCCGTCGCCGAGGGTGATGACGCCGAGCTGGAGGATGCGATGGGCGGTTTCGGCGGAATGCTCGATGAGGGCCGGCTTCTCTCGGAAGTCGACCTGAGCGTGCGCGAGGAGCTGGCGGAACAGGCCGGTTTCGCCCGTCCAGGTTTCACGAAGGTAGGTTTGGCGGAGCTGCTGGCGCAGAGCGTCGGGGTCGAGAGGCATCAGACGAAGGATTCCGAGATGATTATCTCCGGCAGGCGGGCGGCGGCGACGACGGGCTCGGGCTCGACCGAAGGCGCGGCGGGCGCGGGCGGGGCGTCAGGCGCAATGGGATATTTGGTGAGAATGGCGATCACACGCTCGAGCAGGATGGCAGGAGCGACGGGCGTGTCCTTCACCGCTTTCTGGAGCTTGTTGAGATCGCGGTGGAGCTGCTGGAACTTGCCCACGCGGATGGCCTGTTGGGCGGCGTCGAGGAGAGACTGCTCCTTCTCGGAAGAGACCGGCATCTGGCGGAGCGCGGAGAGAAGTTGGAGGGCTTTTTTCTCGTTGGGGCCGAGCTTGGGGTCGACCTTCTGCTCGCGCGCGAGGTCTTCCTGCAACATGTCGTGAAAGCGGGCGACGGCGGCCTGCACCTGCGCGTGGTGCCGGTCGTGCAGCGGCACGGCGGGCTCGGTAGGCTCGGCGCGAAAACGACGCGCAGCCTCGACAAAGGTGAGTTCCTCCTGGGAGTTGTCGGCGGCGACATGGATGAAGGCATCGCGGCGGTGGCTGCGGATGAAGGCGAGTGTCGAGCCGGCGATGTCGGGTTGGGTGCGGCCGGTGCGGGCGCGCTGCGGGAGGTTCTTGATCTGCTTGAAGCGGTCGGGGTGGTCCTGGCGGAAGGCGCGCAGCTCCATCAGCAGGGCGAGGCGCTCGTCGACCTCCTCTTTCACGGTCTTCTCGAAGAGGCCAAAGGTTTCCGGGTCCTCCTCGTCGGAGTAGATCTGGCTGTCCTCGCCCATCGCGACGTGGAAGGCGTGCAGCTTCATCTTGGCCTTCTTCTCCAGCTCGATGTCGCCCTCGACCTGGGAGGTCGGGAAAAAATTGAAGACGTGGATGGCGGAGTGCGGGGAGCCGATGCGGTTCACGCGGCCGATGCGCTGCATGAGTCGCGTTGAATTCCACGGCGTGTCGTAATTCACGACGATGTTGGCGCGATGGAGATTGATGCCCTCAGCGAGGACCTCGGTGGAGATGAGGATGTCGTAGCGGTCGGCCCGGTCTGCGGTGGGGACGCGGGCGTCGAAATTGGCTTTGACGACGGGCAGGGCCTCGGCGCGGTTGGCGCTGGTGACGGCAAGGGTGCGGTCGAAGCCGGCGTTGGCGAGAGCGCGGACGAGGTAGTCGGTGGTCTCGGCCGACTCAGAGAAGACGACGAGTTTGCGGGCGGAATTGAGCTTGGGGTCGAAGAGCTGGCGATTCAGGCGGGAGATGAACTCGTCGAGCTTCGGGTCGCCGTCGACATCGCGCCAGGCAGAGGAGAGACCCTCGAGGATGTTGGCGTCGCGCCTCAGTCCTTCGACAAAAGCGGCGTCGAAGTCGCCGGGTTCGCAAATCTGGATCGTGGGATCGGTCTCGGAGGCTTCGGCGATGAGTGAGATCAACTCCTCCTCGCGATCGTCGGAAAGGTATTCGGTGACCGGCAGGTTGGGCGCGATGTAGATCTTGCCGCGCTCGAACATGCCGACCATCTGGCGGGTGGCGGTGGCGAAGCGTTCGAGGGATTTGCGGAATGCGTAGAAGCTGCTGTCGAGGCGCTTCACCAGCAGCGTCTTCATGATGAAGGCCAGCTGGGAGGAGATGCGGTCGGCCTGCGCGTAGCGCGCTTTCTTCTCCGGCTTGAGGTGCGCGATGGCGCGATAGCGATTGTAGGTCAGGCCCTTCGCCGGATCGGTGAGCAACTGGATGGTCCGGTCATAGAGATCGTCGAGGATCGGCGGCAGCCGGTAGAGAATCTTCTCCGGGGTCTGGACGTCGGGAAAAACGATCCCCTGCGCGATCAGGTCGTCGCGGTAAGCAGGATGAGCCCAGAGATCCTGCCTGGTGCGGCGGACGGTGAGTGGCTGGATGATATGCGCGCGGATAAGTTCGTAGATGGCGCGAACGCCCGCGCGCACGGCGGCGGGGTCGGGATCGCGTTTCAGGCGATCGTATTCCTTGATGAGCGGCGCGAAGAAACGCTGGAGGTTGGCGGTCTTCTCCAGCGTCGAGTCCTTGCTGTCCTGAAAGAGGTAGACGAGGTTGGCGATGTCGCTCGGGCGATTGTTGAGCGGCGTGGCGGAGATGAGGATAACCTTCTTGGCGTAGGCACGGCCCAGCTCGTCGCGGCGGCGGGTGGGCGACTTGCAGATGCGCTGAAGCTCCTGATACATGCCCGCCGTGTCGGTGCGGAACTTGTGCGCCTCATCGACCACGACGAGGTCGTAGTCTTCAGGGTGGCGGATTTTGTGGAGGCTGCCGGTCGTGACGATGCGCGTGTTCTTGAGGTCGATCTGGCGGATGGTCTCCTCCCAGTTTTCGACGAGCGCGGGCGGAACGACGAAGAGGGTCGACGAGTGGTGATTGGTAATGAAGCCGTTGGTGTAGTAAAACCGCTTCGCGATCAAGGTGGCGACGAGCGTCTTGCCGAGCCCGACGACGTCGGAAAGGAAGAAGCCGCCGTGGCGGTGGAGTTTGGCGAAACCGTCGCTGACGGCGTCGGCCTGATAGGAGAGTTTCTTGAAGCCGGAAGGAAGGTCTTCGAGGACGCTCGGGTCGTAGTGGATCGCCGCCCCGAAATACTCGGCGAGGAACTTGATGAAGAGTTCGTGCGGCGTGAACGAGTCGTTGAGAAACGTGTGGCGCTTCACCTCCTGCACATGCTCCGGCCCGATGGGCACGCCTTCGTCCCAGAGGCGGTTGAAGGTCTCGGTGGCGAAGTCAATGTCGTGGTCGTCCCGCAGCTCGACGTTGAATTCCATGTTTCGCTCGAGGCCGGCGTCGGTGAGATTCGACGAGCCGGTGATCACCGCGCCGTAGCCGTGAGGGTGTTTGGTCTCCTCGCGGAAGATGTAGACCTTGGCGTGGATCGTTTGGGACGGATGGATGCGGATTTCAACCTTCCCGGATGCCACGTCGTCCACCAAGCCGATCATGCCGGCTTCCACCGGCTGACTGTAAGCAGAGGCCTGAATATCGGCGGACAGTGCGGCAAGAAACTGGGCGCGGGAAGTGGCCGGATTGGCGCCGAACTGGAGGCCTTTGTCCCAAGCTTCCTGCACGAGCCGGTCGACGTTGATGCCGACGAGAATGCGGATCTTGCCCGATTGCTGAACGAAGGGGCGCACCCGGAAATACCCCGACGCACGAAAGTAGCCGACCAGAATGTCGAGAAAGTGGATCCGCTTGTGCAGAAACACGCCCTCGATCTTGTCGATTAGGGTGCGGCCTTCCTCGTTGGTGAAAAACTTCGTAGACATGCTCCGGGTAGCGCAAAACGCTGTTGTTCTCCGATGAACAATGCAAGGCACGAGGCAGCTCATTCCGGCCCAGCATTGGTTCTATCCCACAGCAAGCGGCGCACGAGCTTGCACTGCCGCCCACACGGGCCGACGACCAGGGAAATCCCTTAGTCTCGCAGGGATTGATCGCCAGCTTCAGGATAACCGCATGGGCCGATCTGTTTGGCGTAGAGCGCATCGGTTTGATCAGCAGGCAGAGCAATTCTGAGGGGATCGCTTCCACGGCGTTGGCGCCTGTGGTCTTTGATTGGGCACAGGAGGATGGCGTGGCGCTGAACACAACCCATTCCCCGAGGGGAGTGCGACCTTCATGGTCGGCTGCGCCTGACCGATATGCGTTTGCCGGCGCGCCGGCCAGGGTGCCCCTTATCGTATGAACCACCTGAAAGGGTGCTTGTGGGCCGCGACGGTTGCCGGAAAATGGCATCCACATGGCCCACTCGCACGAGCCCGCCACTCTGGACCGGAAGACCACGCACATTGAGGCATGGGCTTCCTCGTCGGTGCGCATGGTCGCAGGCTTCTGGGAAAAAGCCGGAGCGCTGGCGCTACCGAGCGATACGCATGGCGAAGGGTACAAGGTACTGCTGAAAACACACCGCGTCGAAATCGCCTACTGCACGCTTTTCGTTTTCGCCTCCAGCCTCGGACAGACCTTTTTGCTGTCGCTTTTCAGTCCGCACTGGAGCGCGGCGCTCGATCTCTCGCCGGCAGCGATGGGCTCCCTCTATTGCGGAGCGACGCTGGCCGGCGGGCTGCTGCTGCCGGTGACGGGCAACTGGCTCGACC
>MWDT01000106.1 GCA_002070825.1 Verrucomicrobia bacterium ADurb.Bin122 | reverse complement strand
GGAGACCTCGCAGATCACGGCGGTGGACGAGGCCTCGGAGACCGAGGGCTCGCAGCACTCGCTCGTCGGCCGCGAGATTCCCGATGGCGTGCTGATCTTCCGCGTGTTTGGCGCGTTCTTCTTCGGGGTGGTCGACAAACTCGACAACGAGCTCAAACGCGCGAAGCGCGAGCCCAAGATTTTGATCCTGCGCACGCGCAAGGTCCTCGCGATCGACGCCACGGGCCTGCAGGCGCTGGAAGATTTGCGCGCGAAACTTCACTCGAAGGGCAAGCATCTCATCCTGAGTGCGCCGCACACGCAGCCGCTCGCGGCGATGATCAACTCCGGGTTTATCGACCGGCTGGGCGAGGAAAACGTGTGTCCGCACATCGCGGCGGCCCTGGCGCGCGCTCGCGAAATCCTCGGCCTGCCTCCTGTGAAGGAGGATGCCGTGGACCAGTTGGCGGCGGTGCAGGCCGAGCGCGCCAAGATCGAGGTCGTGCGCAAGGAGTTGGCCGAGTCGTTGCAACGTGCGCAACAGTTGCTCGGCCACTCTGCGGATAAGAAGTCCTGAGTGCTGTGCCTGTCAGCCGCTGCTGCGCTCAGTCGTAGCGGCGGATGCGGGTGGCGATCTCGTCGCGGAGGCGATCGACGTACCCGAGCGTGTACTCGGCGACGTCGAGCTCGGAGTCGTGCATCAGGGGCGTCAGGTCCATGGCCCAGGTGATGCCCTTGAGCTTATCGTTGGCGTGTGAGGCGCTGAAGGTCGCGTGGGCCTTGCGCCGGCCGACGGTGGCGAGGTCGTAGCGTTTGCCACCGGCGATCTGAGAATCGAAGGTGGCCAGGAGTCTGGCGGCGAGCCGGGGTTGGCGGCCGGAGTCGAGCGCGACCTTGTCGGCATCGACGAGCCAGTCGAGGTCGCGCCAGACCTCGCAGCCGAGCACGCGTTGCGGGCGGCGGCCGGGAGGGAGCGCGCGCAGCGCCTCGATGCAGCGCAGGAGGACGGCGACGTGGGTGTCGTGCTTGTCTGCCGGGTTGTGCAGATAGACGACCTCGGGCGAGCAGGCACCGAAGATGGTGGTGAGGTCTTCGAGCACCTCGGGGCAGTCGCCGCTTTTCACATGGGCGCTGGGGTGGGCGAGCTGGATCTGGATCGCGTAGCGGCCGAGCTCGGCGGCGTGCCGTTGCTCATCGCGGCGGATGCGCGGCATCTCGTCGTCGCTGAACATGGCGTATTTGCCGGCGCGCGGAGAGCCGGCGCCGTTGGTGACGACGACGCCGCCGAAGGCCTTTTTTCCCTTCGACTCCACGCACTCGGCGATGCCGGCGTGCGCCATGATCTCAATGTCGTCTTGATGCGCGGAGACGCAGAGATGCGTGACGCGTGCGAGCGCCGCCGCCGGAGTCTGCTGATCCGGGACAAAGATGTCGGCGTCGTCGCGTGAGAGTCGCATGGCGTTTTAGAAGAGCCTGGCGGGATACTCGCCACGGTGGACCAGCGCAGCGAGCGAGGCAACCACGCGGGGGCGATCGTCGCGGTTGGTGACGCCGAACCAGTCGCCGGTGGTCGGCAGGACCTGGACGGTGGCCTCGTGGCGCGCGATCATGGTGGAGACGGCGGCGGGCAGGTAGAACTCGCTCTTCGGCTCGTTGCCGCGGGTGCGCAGGAAGTCCGCGAGTTGTTCGTCGAGCGCGGGGAAGAGTGCGGGCGTGAAGCCGAAGCAGTTCATCGAGACGGTCTCGGCTCCGGTGAGCTCGCCGCGGCCGATCTGGGCGGTGTCGATGGCGGTGCGCTCGACGATGCCGCGCAGCTGTCCGTCGGGGGCGACGTCGCAGAGGCCGCGCGAGACGCTGCCGTGCTCGGAGAGGGTGCGGTCGAGCCGGTAGCCAACCATGGAGAACGGCGCGGGTTTTTGAGCCGCCGCCGGGAGCGCGCTGAGGAAGCGGGCGAGTTGTTGAAAGGCGTCGCGGCCGAAAAAGTCGTCGGCGCCGACGACGGCGAAGGGCTCGCGGATGGCGTCGCGTGCGCACCAGACGGCGTGGCCGGTGCCCCACGGTTTCTCGCGCCCGGCGGGCGGCGTGAAGCCGGCGGGCAGGGCGTCGATCGCCTGGAAAACGAAGTCCACGGCGATGCGCTCGGCGTACTTGGCGGCGACCTGCTCGCGGAAGGCCTGCTCGAAGTCGCGGCGGATCACGAAGACGACGCGGCGGAAGCCGGCCTGGGCGGCATCGTACACGGCGTAGTCGAGGATGGTTTCACCGGACGGGCCGACCGGGTCGAGTTGCTTGAGGCCGCCGTAGCGGGAGCCCATGCCTGCGGCGAGGACGAGAAGGGTGGGAGCCATGAGGTGCCCGACGAAAACGACTCGGTGCGCGGAGTGCAACGCAGGCCTTGGGCGAGCGGGCGCTTGCCGCGGGGGCGTGCGGCCGTAGCGTGGCGGCATGTCGCCCCAAGCCATACTCGCCCCCCTCTGGATGGGCTTTGAGCTGTGGCAGCTCGTGCAGGCGGAACGGTATCTGGGCATCCGGCAGATCGAGCGTGGCACCGATCCGCGCACGCTGGAGGTGGGCGAGGGGCGCGCGGCGTTGTGGTCGCTCGGGCTTCTGGCGGAGAGTGTGTGGGTGCTGTCGTTGCTCTTCGAGCGCCGGCTGATCGATCCGGCGCTGGGGATGATCGTGGTCACGCTGGCCGGTTACGCGATGCGGCGGAGCGTGGAGATGAAGTGGGTGCTGGTGGTGCTGACGTTCGAGGGCGCGGTGCGCATCGGCATGCTGCTGGCCATCGCGGTGCGCTTCTGGCGGTACGCATGACTTTGACTTGATCGAACCACGGAAGCTCGCAGGACACAGCGCCACGCGTTGCGATCAGCGAAGGCCTCACGGCCTCCGCTACACATGGAAATCTCGGTGCGAAGGGGTTGCCTCCGTGCATGAAAAAGGCCGGGGCGCGAGGCCCCGGCCAAAAGAGTAAAACCTGGCCGCCGTTGCCGTGGCGGCCGGGGCTTTAGACGTAGTTGCGATACTCCGGCTTGAACATGCGGGCACGGATGTCGGCTTCGACGTCGGCCGGGCGGGGCAGACGGGCCAGACCTTCGCGGTGGCACTCTTCGAGCACGGCGGCGGCGATCTTGGCCGAGACCTCGAGAATCTTGGTCAGCGACGGATAGATGCGGCCCATGTCGAGATCTTCCTGGGTGACGAGCTTCGAGAGCGTCTCAGCGGCGGTGAGGAACATGCCGTTGGTGATCTGCTTCGACTCGCAGGCGAGGGCACCGAGGCCGACGCCGGGGAAGATGTAGACGTTGTTGCCCTGGCCGGGGACGAAGGTCTTGCCCTTGTACGTAACCGGGGCGAAGGGGCTGCCGCTGGCGAAGATGGCGCGGCCATCGGTCCATTGGTAGGCCTCTTCGGCGGTGCACTCGGCCTTCGAGGTCGGGTTGGACAGCGCGAAGATCACCGGGTGTTTGTTGATCTCGGCCATCTTGGTGACGATCGCCTGGGTGAAGGCTTTGCCCTGACCGGAGACGCCGACGAGGATGGTCGGACGGAGTTTCTCAACGGCTTCGGCGAGGGTGGCGATGGGCGCGGCGTCGTGAGCGTAGGGGACCTTGTGCTCGGCGAGTTTGCCGGGGCGGTTCTTGACCACGAGGCCCTGGGAATCGACGAACCAGCAGCAGGCGCGCGCCTGGGCCTCGGTGAGGCCGGCCTTTTGGGCGGCGGCGGTGAAGAGGTCGGCGATGCCCGTGCCGGCTTCGCCGGCGCCCTGGAAGAGGATCTTTTGCTCGGTGAGCTTGCCGCCGGTGAGGCGGAGTGCGGAGAGGATGCCGGCGACGGCGACGGAGGCGGTGCCCTGGATGTCGTCGTTGAAGCTGCACACCTGCTTCTCGTACTTGCGCAGGATGTGGAATGCGGTGGTGTTGCCGAAGTCTTCCCACTGGATGAGGGCCTTCGGGTAGGCGGACTTCACGGCCTGGACGAACTCCTCGATGAACTCGTCGTACTCGGCGCCGCGCACGCGTTTCTGGTGCAGGCCGATGTAGAGCGGGTCGTCGTGCAGGGCGACGTTGTCGGTGCCGACGTCGAGGGTGATGGGCAGCGTGTAGTACGGGTGCAGGCCGGCGCAGGCGGTGTAGAGCGCGAGCTTGCCGACAGGGATGCCCATGCCGAGCGCGCCGAGATCGCCGAGGCCGAGGATGCGCTCGCCGTCGGTGACGACGATCATGCGCACATCAATGATCGGCCAGTGGCGGAGGACTTCGGCGATGCGGCCCTTGTCCTTGATGCTGATGAACAGGCCGCGCGGGCGGCGGAAGATGGCGCCATACTCCAAGCAGGCCTGGCCGACGGTCGGCGTGTAGATGATGGGAATCATCTCCTCGGCGTGCTCCTGCACGAGGCGGTAGAAGAGCGTCTCGTTGCGATTTTGGAGGGTGGTGAGGAAAACGTACTTCTCCAGCGCGTCGGCCTTGCGGCGGAAGTTGCCGAGGGCGCGGACGAGTTGCTGCTCGATCGTCATCACCTGCGGAGGCAGGAGACCACGGAGGCCGAGCGCGTCGCGTTCGGCTTCGGTGAACGCCGTGCCCTTGTTGAGCAGGGAGTTATTCATGATCGCGTTTCCATGGGGGAGGATCGGACCACCGTGGGCGTTGATTCCGGATGAGGATGTGAGCGGCAACATAGGGAACCACGTTGTGGCAGTTCTGCGGCCGGACGAAATACAAATTTGCATCCTGCGCATTTTTTCCCAAGAGGGCCCGGACCCGGGCGGCGGGTTGCGTTTCGCGACAGCGTCCGTTTGGGTGCCGCGATGCGCGCAACACCCACGACCTTTCGCACGCGGGCCGAGCGGGCCGCCTGGATCGACCGGCGCCTCGCCGAGCTCTACCCGGAGACGCCCGTGCCGCTCGTGCATCGCGATGCCTACACGCTGCTCGTCGCCGTGGTGCTCTCGGCGCAGTGCACCGATAAACGCGTCAACCAGGTCACGCCCGCGCTCTTCGCCGCCGCGGCGACGCCCGCCGCGATGGCCGCGCTGCCGGTGGCGCAGATCGAGGCGATCGTGCGCCCGTGCGGACTGGCGCCGCGCAAGGCCGCCGCGATCCGGGAGCTGTCGCGCCTGCTCGTCGAGCGCCACGGCGGCCAGGTGCCGCGGACGTTTGAGGAGCTGGAGGCGTTGCCCGGCGTGGGGCACAAGACGGCATCCGTCGTCATGGCACAGGTCTTCGGCGTGCCGGCGTTTCCGGTGGATACGCACATCCACCGCCTCGCGCAGCGCTGGGGGCTCACCGACGGACGCAGCGTCGAGCAGACCGAGGCCGACCTGAAGGCGGCCTTTCCGCGCGAGCATTGGAACGCGTTGCACCTGCGGATCATTTTTTACGGACGCGAACATTGCACGGCGCGCGGCTGCGACGGGACGGTCTGCGAGATTTGCCGCACGCTGTACCCGGCGCGGCGCCGCCCCGTCTGCACGCGGAAATAGCGGACTCGGTCGTGGCCAACGGCATCGGCAGCGGGCGAAAATTCCTGAAAAACCGTGTTGCGCAGGGCCGAAGGCTCGTTCAAACGTCTCGGCTCTTTCGGACGCTTAGCTCAGTTGGTTAGAGCATTAGTATCACACACTAGGGGTCCCCGGTTCGAGCCCGGGAGCGTCCACCATTTTCGGCCCGCATCCCTTTACAGCGATGCGGGTTTTTTGTGGCCAGGCCGCTCGACCGCGGTCACGCGCCTCAGCCAACCCCTTCCTTTGCACATACTATACTCGCGCCAGTGCGGTGGCCCAGCTCGCCATGCCCACCGGACAAACCATCGCCTACGCACGCGACGCTCATTGCCGAGCGGCTTACTGAAAAGCCTAAGGCCTGACCGCTTTTCAATCACACCGTTGGGCTGTTGGCCACGATGGGGTTTTACGGCTGCAAAGCCACTTGACTAAAAAATGGCCAAAAAATAGGCAAGAAACATGCAAATTCTAAACTCTACGAAGGTAAAAAGCAGCTTCGCCCGCATCGGTCGGGATGTCGTGAAAGGGAAAAGCCCAGTGATTGTGCGGTTCCCTTTTGGGTTTATGAAAATGGAGCGGTGGGAAGTCCCCGAGGAAGTGCCGCCGGTCGCTCCGGGTACTGTGCGCCGCAGTAAGCGCGAAATTGAGCTGGGCAACACGCTAGGGGATTCACTGTGAAGTTGCGCCGTTGGGACATCGTGAAGATCCCGGCCGCCGACAATGACTCGGCAGGCCATCCCGGCGTCGTTTTATCGCCGGAAGACATGCTAGACGACGAAAAGCAACTGCGGTTCAATGTGCTGGTCGGAACGAAAAAACAGCCGGCCGAGAAAGCCCGCCAGAACAACGTCGTCCTAAACGAGGACGATGGGCTGAGCTTTCAGACCTTGGTCGATTGTTCGCTGGTGTACATGGTGAGAAAGAGCCAGGTAAAGGAGCGTTTGGGCGTCGTCGCCTATGAGCGGCGGCAGGAGATAAAGCGAAAGGTGCGCGCCCATCTTGGTCTTGGTTGAGTCGTTTCGTAGCAGGGGCCGCCGAAAAAGAGCCCAGGCGCGCATCCCTTTACGGCGTGCGTTTTTTTTGTTGTCCGGGCGGTCGGGCCGCGGGCTCGCGTCTCGGCCCAACCCTTTTGCCGTGCCTGCGGCGCTCCCGACGGTCGGCAGGCTCGACATCCGAGGGTTCTCAGCTCTTGCTGGAAGCCTCGCAGCCCATTCGGCCTCGCGCCGATACGAATCCGAAAATCTTCCCTGGAAACGCGCAACCCTATGTACGCGCTAAGCATCCATATTCAGGCCGTGAAACGCAGTAAGGGTGAATAACGCTTTCGGCGCAAATGAAAGGACTGCGATACTGGCTTTTCCTGGCGTGCTTGCTTGAAGAGGGCTGTGCGTGTGCCCCGAGAGCCGATCGTGTCGTTGGCGCGTACAGTCTCGATGTCAGCAAGCTGTGCTCTCAGGCGAACCTCATCAATTGGCGACTTCACCCCGATGGTACCGTCATTGAGGAAGGGACGGCGCCGGGTGTGATTCTTGAAGATGGCTCCACACATACCTGGGCGCGAGAAGGCCGATGGAAGATCGTGGGATCATTGGTCCAGGTGAGCTTCGACGACAGCGCCACGGCAACCTTCCGGCTCGGACGATTCCGGGGCCGAAGTGCTTTGATTCAGGTGTCGAGCGACACCGACAGCAAAGGGAACATGGAGGTGTCCTATATCCGCTGGTCTAGCGAATAGCGCATGAAGACCCGGCCGAACAAGTCACCCTGCGCAACACCGGTAGAATGGCAGAAGGGGTCATGTTTTAGGCCTTAATATCGGACGAGCTACCAGAGCCCCCTCCCCCTCGGTGGGGACTGTCCATTGATGGAGATCCAGCAGTGGGGCCATGCTCGTAGGTGACTGCGCGGGTGGCTTGATGGGGCGGGGGCGTGGTTCGCCGGGGTGGCGAACCTCAAGGGCGCCCGGTGCCGCGTCGTT
>MWDT01000105.1 GCA_002070825.1 Verrucomicrobia bacterium ADurb.Bin122 | reverse complement strand
GCCATTGTTTTACGGAAAAATATTAAAACCTAAAACATGACCCCTTTGGCCTTACCCGCCGACTAGGGGGCCGGCTGCACGAAAGTCCACCCACGGCCCATGCCGAACAGCAGCAACTTACGCAGCCATTTTCAGCCCGTCCCTTCTACGAACCCTCTTCATGCATCTCCACGGGCCTGATTCGTTCTAGTGGCACAGTTAGACTCTCCGCAGCCGGAATAGCCTGAGCTCTTGATCGCACACCAAAGGTTTCACCAAGAAGTCGCACCTCTGAGACGATTGCATAAAATCGTTTGAGCCGCATATCATTCAAAAATTCATCAGATGGGCTATTCTCGTGGATTTCAACATAGCATGTTTCACTACCCGCCTTCACTAGTAATCGCCTAAACGGTTCGTCAGCACTCCTCGGCGGGATAGAGCTAAGCGTGGCCCAGTCATACCTCTCAAATATTTCGATGAGTTTTCTCTTAAAAATTGGCTCAACTGAATTGGGAACCACAAAATAATAAACACCACCACTAGGTGAACCGGATTGAACAGGAACCGACTCACTAGCGCTAACTATAACAAAATTATCTACCACACGCGGTGATGCCCCCCGCACACTGGTATAGCAGATTGCAATTGGCCCAGAAGGAATCTCCATGCGCTTCTCGACAGTACAACCCACGACCAAAAGGCAGCTCAGATTGAGTACAACGATAATTATTCTAAGGAACACCATGATATTTCGGATATCGGTCACCAACATTAAAACCGTTTTGGCGTAAGCACTCCCGTGCCATGTTTTCTATTTCAATCACCGGATCAACTTGAGAGGAATCTGTCATGCCGAACTGATTCCATAAATTGCCTGGATGCTCTATACCCAAAGACGAATGACCAATCGCTTCGTGCCATAGAAGCGCTGACCACGGTTGTTTCTTATCTTCGTATTCCCAGCGGTTGCGGCCATCGTAAACAAATCCTGGGCTAACCTCAGGTGTTTCGATCAAGTTGTCTGGATTGACTAGAACATCGCGGATACGGCCAGTTGTCTCACCAGCTGCATTATCGAGCATACGGCGGTCATACCTTATTCTTATCACGTGAGCCGCGTTAATCGCCTGTTTTAACTGTTCCCAACATTTGGAGCATTTCCCGTCTGGGTTTTCTGAGCGGATCACAACCTGCCATGCAATAGTGTTCCCTTCATCATCGGTTATAGGATTAGCTCCAATTACTCCAGAGTCGCCAACAGCCTGCCTCAATCCAGTCATTACCGAGAATGCGAACCGAGTAGGTGTGATCACCCCCTCCACGTTTCTGATCCTCGTACTGATGAGGATCTTTGCCCCATCGGGATCAACTGCAGTTATTGGGTCGTTTGCAACAAACCCATACAGATTCACACCACCTCGTTCTTGTATCGGGTCCCTGCTTAGCCAGCGTCCGGTGGACGGGTTGTAGTATCTCAGGCCGTAGTAACGCACACCCGACACGCCTTCCATAGCCGTGGGCAGTTTTTCCTGATGCGATCCGGCGACTTGCGGAACGTTTTCCCCGGTGCGGGTTGGTTCCAGTCGCAAAAAACCCCAGACGCGGTTTTTGGCCCGCGCACGGGCGCGCGAGGGCGGGCGTCGGAGCGTTCGGATCTGTTCCAGCACGCCCGCTAAGCTGGCGGTTTTTAGCGGCTAGGGGAAGAAGCTTTTAAGCCAAGCGTTCCTGCCAGTAATCGGGGTGCTGCTTGATGTGCGCCACGGCCATGATGCGTAGAGCCGTGGGCCGTTCGACAAAGATCACGATAAAGGGGAAACGACGGGCGCGGGCGCGGCGGGTGCCGTGACGCCAAGGACCATGTCGGCGCGGCATCGTCTCAATCTGCGCGACCAGGCGGCGGATTTCCGCATCGAAGCGCTCGGCCGCACTCGGGCTACGCTCGGCATAGTAGGCCACTGCGGCCAAAAACTCTTCCTCGGCTTCCGGATGGAAGATGGCGGGCCTTTTCACCGGCGGGCAATCAGGCGGCGGGCACGGGCAAACACGCGGGAGGCGGGCACTCCTTCAACTTTGCCGCTGTCCATTTCATCGAGGCGGCGCTTCACCGTGCCGGCCCACGCTTCCTCCACCGCAGGATCGAAGCCGGTCGGCCACAAACGGGCGTTGAGCCGCTCGACAACCTGCAACTGTAGCTGGCGCGGAAGGCTGACGATCTTGGATTCGATTTGCTCCAGTGTGCTCATGGCAAAAAGTCTGCGGGCCGTTCTGCGGTTGGCAACTGCGCTTGCGCCGCCGTCTTCGTTTGCCCTCTAGGATGGCACCTTGCATGGGTCTCGCGCAGCTGCGTGATGGAGACCGCCGTGTAAATCTGCGTCGTGTCCAGGCGCGCGTGCCCCAAGAGTTCCTGGATCGTGCGCAGGTCCGCGCCGTTTTCGAGCAGGTGCGTCGCGCAGGCGTGGCGGAAGAGATGGCATGAGCCTGTCTTGTCGAGCTGCGCCGCATCGATCACACGCCGCACCCAGTTGCCCAGATAGTTCGGGTTAAAACGCTCGCCGTAGCCGGACAGGAACAAGGCCGTTTCGCTCGCACTCACCTCCAGCCGGGGACGACAGGTTTCGAGATAACGCTCGATCCAGACAAGCGCCTGCGCGCCGAGCGGGACCAAGCGGTCCTTGCCGCCCTTGCCGCGCCTCACGAGCACAACGCCGCGCGAGCGGTCGATGTCGCCCACGTCCAGGTTGACCAGCTCCAGGCGGCGCAGACCGGTGCCGTAGAGCGTTTCCAAAATCGCGCGATCCCTCACCCCGAGCGGGTCGGACACGTCCGGCACAGCGAGGATGCGCTCCACTTCCGCAACCGACAGCGCACGCGGAAGCGAGCGCGGCGGCTTTCTGGGGAGATCGAGGTCGGCGGCGGGATTGGCAGGCAAGAGATTTTCCCGGCACAGCCATTTGAAGAAGGCCTGCACCGCCCCGAGATGCCCGCGCTGCGTGGCGATGGCCAGCGGCTTGCCGTCGTCCTTGCGATGCTGCCAGAGGAAACGCTGGAAGCCCTCCAGCGCGATCTTGTCGATCCGCTGCGGCCGGATGAGCCCCCGCGTCTCCGCCCACGTTAAAAACGAGCGCAAGGCCCACACGCGCGCCGCCACGGTGCGCGGCGAGTAGGCCCGCGTTTCAAGCCGTGCGAGCCATTGATCGACCAGGCTCGCCAGCGTGCGCGCATCGCTGCGGTCGAAGCCGTCCGGTGCCGCCTCCTGGCCGCCCTGCTTGCGGTGGCGCATCGCTCGCGCCGCTTCGATGCCTTTGCGTTTGGGCATGGTTATGGCCTGCGGTTATGCCGCCGCATTTTCGCCGGACTGCGGGCGTGCGTTTTCACGCGCTGCCGCATCCGGCACGGACGTTTCAGAGGAGGAACCGCCGTTTCTAGAGTCCGGAAACACCCCCGAAGACGGGCCGAACGCGGCCCGAATCGACCCCGAAAAAGCCTCCGCAGACCCCGAACGCTTTTCGTCGTAGTCGCAGGGACTCGTCCCTGCACCCACCGATGCTACCGCATCGGATTGCGCACCGTCGCTGCCGGTGCGTCGGAGTCTTTCGACGTCCAAAAGCCCCGAGACGAAGCGCGCGCCGTCCTTGCCGCTGCCGTCATAAACCAGCTCGTAAACGAAGCCCTGGCCGTATTCGGCGCGGTGCGTGAGCAGGTATTCCAGCTCGACTAGCCGCGCGAGATGGACGTGCAACTGCGTGTTGCTCCAGCCCGTCGCCTCGCGCACCTGCCTGCGCGTGAAGCGCACGTCGCCGCGCTCCATCTTCGCGGCCGTGCAACGCGCGGCGACTTCGCGCTCGATGAGCGCGAGGAGGCGGCGAGTTTGAGGAGGCATTTCATCGAGGCAGCGGCCTAGCGTTTCATGCGCGAGGGCGTTTGCCGCCGCGATGTCGTCGAGGGTCGCAACGACGCACTCGGCACGCTTGCCGCCGCCGCAGTCAATGGCGCGGATTTCGCGTTGGTGCTGGTGCAGCACGGCGACGGTCGCGATGAGCTGCAGATACTTGGTGTGATCGCGCCGCGTGCGCGTCTTGTCGTCGAGGAACGTCAGCCGGTCCGCGTAAGGATTGAAGACGCGCAAGGGCCGCAGGAGTCGCTGCGCCGCCCTGTGCAATGCGAGCACCGCCGCCTTGCTCTCGCTCGCACGGATGCCGTCGAGCGTGTAGCGCGCACGCTGCTGCGCGTGGATGCGCCGCGTTTGCTCGCGCGACTCGTCGACAGTGAGCACGAGGCAGCGGTTGAGGAGCTCCTCGTCGATGTCGACCGCCGTCGTCGTCAGGAAGATCATCACTGGGCCTTCGACGCGGTATTCCTGCGTCACCATGCGGCCGGTGTGCGGGTCTTTTCCCGTCGAGGCGATGGACAGTTCTCCCTCCGACTGGAGCAACTTCAACGCGTAGCTCGCCTTCTCCGCACCCTCCTCTTCCACGATGGCGAGGATCTTGTGTTTCAGATTCGATTCGCCGCCGAGGTAGTAGAGCGCCTGGCCCGTGAGCGCCGAGTATTTGACGCGCTCCTCGGGCGGCACGAACGCAAGCACCGCCTCCATGAGCGCCGACTTTCCCGCCGCACTCGTGCTCTGCACGATCACCGCGAGCGGGTTGTCGAGCTTCCTGGATACTGCCGCCAGATAGCCCACAAGCTTGTTGGTCTCCTCGCCAACAACGCCGCACGCCGCAAAGTCGGCCAAGATGCGGTCGAGCAACTTCGGATCGCGCAACAGCGCGAGCGCCCCCTCGCGCTCCTGCGCGCTCACCTGCGGCTCGTCCTTCTTCGGCTGCGCCGGGGCCTTCAACCGCTCCGCCTGCATCGCCTCCAAGGTGCGCAGCACGTGGCCAAGATCGCGCTTCACGAGCTCCGGCCGCAGCGCCGTTTCCACCGCCGCCGCCTCGATGAAGGCCGCACGCTGCCGCGCAACGCACAGGTCAACCTGGTCGAGGTGCCAGCGGGGCGAGCCGCCCGGGCATTCACAAACCAGCCGCAGCGTCACCTTCAACGACTCGAAGCCCGTGTTCTTCGCCAAGCCCCGCACCGTCCACGTCCGATCCCCGAGCGCGAGGACGATTTCGTCGCCCTCGTTCTTCGCGACGATCACCGACGGTACCGTTTCAGGTTTTTCTTCTCTAGCCGCCCTCTGCGGTTCGGCCGTAGGCGTAGGCGTTCCCTCGCGCTCGGGCGCAACCGGAGCCGCTTCAGAAGCGGCTTTAGCAGCTAAAGAAGATGCGGGCACGCGTAGCGTGGACGCATCTACAGGTGCAGGGGCCGAGCCCCTGCCGGGAGCGGCGAGGGCGGAGCCCTTGCCCTCCAAGAGCGGCGCCGCCCGCAGCAAAACGCCGAGGGATTTCTCGGCGGGAGTGACGGCCAGGGCGTAAGCGTTGGCGTCCTGCCCATGAGGAAAGAGGACTCGCAAGCAATCGACACCGCGCTCGGCGAGCTGCGCCGCCACCTCGGCCGCGCCTTTGTCTCCGGCCAAGTCGCGGTCGAAGGCGATGAAGACACGGGACACTTTCGCAGCGAGGAGCGCATCGAGCAGTTCCTCGGGGAGCGCCTTCGCACTGTATCCGGTCGTCACGTGCCGGAAGCCGGCGCACCAAAACGTCAGCGCGTCGATGATGCCCTCGGTGACGATCACCTCGGGGCTGCGCAGCGCCGCCGGGTTAAAGATGCCGCGTTGCGGCCCCGGCAAAAATAGGTGCCTGTCGTGCTTGCCGCCGTCGTCGATGGCGCGGCCGTAAACGGTGCCAATGGCGCCGCCCTCCGCGATCACCGGAAAGACGACGCGCCCTCGCAAGTGCTCGTGCCCGGTCTCCCGGAGGATGCCCAGCCGCTGCAACCGCTCTCGGATCGCCGCCCCTTCTTTGCGGTTGGCCTGCGGCAGCCGCAGCCCGAGCGTGCGATCGACGAAGCCGATCCGGAAGGCCTCGATCGCCTCCGCGCCGATGCCACGTTTTTTCAGATACGCGAGCGCGGCCGGGTTCTCGTTCGTGCGCAAACGCTCGTGGTAGTAGTCGAGCACCTGCCGCAGCGCCGCCTGATCGTCGGCGTCCGGCTGCACCGGGGGCGGGAGCTTCGGCACCGTCGTCTTTTTGACCGGCGCGCACGTCGGCGCTCCCGTGAAGCCCGCCCCGTTCTTCAACAGCTCGTAGGCGTGCCGGAACGAGACCCCGTCAAACTTCTGCACGAACTGGATCACGTTGCCCGTCGCCCCGCACGCCGCCGACATGCACCGCCACAGCCCTTTGCCCGGCGTCACCCGCAGGCTCGGGTCGTGGTCGTCATGGAACGGGCACCGCCCGACCAGGTCGCCGCCCTGCGCCTTCAACTCCACGCCACGCGCCCGGATCACCGCCCCAAGGTCGATCTCCCGCTTCACTCGCTCGATTTCCTCCTCCGGGATCATCGGCATGGGACGGCCTTTCGTGTTCCGGCGGGCGTCAAGAAGGATTGCATTGCACACGACTGTGCAGCAGGCTGCACACATGCAAGCTCATTTTCCATTTACCCTGTATACTGCGGCCATGTCTCAAGCCGCCGGCTCTCGTCTCCGCGCCCTTCGTGAAGCCTCGGGTCTCACCCTGCGTGAGCTTGCGCGCCAGATCGGCGAGCAACCCACCAACTTGAGCTATTGGGAACGCACCGGCAGCTTGCCACGCGCCGATCTGATCATCCCCATTGCCCAAGCCCTCGGCGTCACCCCCGAGGAGATTTTAGGCCAGGACAAACCCAAGCGCGCCGGTGCCCCTGGCGGCAAAGTCCGTCAGGTTTTCGAGCAGGTCCAAAAACTCCCCCGTCGCCAGCAGGACAAGATTGTCGAGGTCGTCGAAGCCCTGCTCAAGGCTAGCTGATTTGCTTCCTCTTAGTTCCCCGAGCCGGGGGCCTGCGGGGGCGGCGGCGAGCGCCCCGCAAGTCCTTCCAGGCTGCGGCGGACACCCCCGAGGCGAAGCCGAGCCGCCGCCGCTCTCATTTCGGTATGCTATCGTTACAACAGAGGTCGGCCGGGGCCTCGCATTCTCAAAGCTCCTCCGGCCTCACCACCCCGTATTGCATGTTTTCGAGCACTTTCCCGCCCTCGTCGACCACACGGCAAAACTCGTTCGGACGTCGCGGTTTCTGCGCAATGGGAATCATTCCCCGCCCCGGCACAGGCTGGACTGCGGTCGCAACTGGCTGCGCCAGTTTTGGCGCCCGGACTTGTGCCGCCGGGCTCGTGATCGGCGCGCACTGCGGCACCGGCTCGGGCAACTCGTACAGCCGACGCCTCGCTCGCACCTTCACAAACGCATGCACCCCGTTGTGGCTGATCTCAACCCCGCGCTCGGCGCGCAGGTGCGCCGCGATTGCCCGGTAACTCCACCTCTTTTTGCGCAGCTCTCGGATTTCGGCTTCATGGTCGCATAACCGCGATGCCCACGCTTTCGACCGAGTGAGTGTTCTTAGATCAGGACGCGGCATAAGTAAGTGACTCCTCTCTAGCAGCTAAAAGAAAACATGTCAAAGACTGTCACAGCGCGTAAACCACCAACAAACAAACGGAAACAGTGA
>MWDT01000104.1 GCA_002070825.1 Verrucomicrobia bacterium ADurb.Bin122 | reverse complement strand
GCCCGCCAAAGATGATCGCGACATGCAAGAGCGCCGCCAACACGCAGCCGATGCCGCCAAGGAGAAGAGGTTTCATGGTTATTTCCCGAGCTAACGGCACAAACGGCGGGGAACCACCAGCGACCAAGGGCGCGTTCAGGCAACCATCGAATAGCATGCGGCACGCCGCCTATCCGCGTCGTGCGCTCCAATATTCGACGATTTGCCTGATGCCTTCATTCGCATTCCGACCTTTACCTATCGCCACCACCTCGATGGCTACCTGATTCAGGGCATTAGTATAAGCGCCTATTGTCACACGTTTACCACTCACCTTGGCCCGACTAAACGCTTCTGTAGAAAGCCGCAGAAAGAAACCATCCGGCAAAGAGGCCATCGCGGACAAACCCTCTCGTGCGAAAAAATTTCGCAGGTATTCGATATCGCGAGGAATGGACCGCTGCGAGAAAGGCAACCATCCCGCTAAAAAAAGAAAGACCTTCTCGAGTGACATGCGCGCTTGGGTTGAGGAATTGTTGCCGTGATCGAATCAATGCAGGCGCAAAAGAAACGCCCTAGCAAAGCGCAACATGTCGGAGTGTTCGATACCCATGCGCACTCCCACCAAGGAAAAGCCGCAGGAAGAACATCCCCGCTGGCGCCACGTGGAATCCCTCGTTGACTTCCGTGCAGCGGTTCGGGCTCAGTTGAGCCGTTTTACGCCATCATGACCGACAAACGCCTTCCCTTCACGCTGAGCCAGTTGGAGACCATCGCCGCCCAAGTCGGCACGCCGTTCCACCTGTACGACGAAGCCGCCATGCGCGCCAACGCCCAGGCGTTTTACCGCGCGTTTGCCTGGGTGCCCGGCGGGTTTAAGAACTTCTTTGCGGTCAAGGCGCTGCCCAACCCGTACATCCTCGATCTGGTGCGCCAGGTGGGCATGGGCGGCGACTGCTCGTCGCTGGCCGAACTGCGCCTGTGCGAGGCCGCCGGCATCCGCGGCGAGAACATCATCTTCACCTCGAACGACACCCCGGCGAAGGAGTTTCAAAAAGCGGACGAGATGGGCGCGTTGATCAACCTCGACGACCTCAGCCACATCGAGTTTCTCGAAACCGCACTCGGCGGACGCCTGCCGGAGTTCGTGTGCTTCCGCTACAATCCCGGCCCGCTCAAGGCCGGCAACGCGATCATCGGCAAGCCCGAGGAGGCTAAGTACGGCTTCACGCGCGAACAGCTTTTCGAGGGCTACCGCATGCTGCGCGACAAGGGCGTGAAGCGCTTCGGCCTGCACACCATGGTGGCGTCGAACGAGCTCAACCCCGAGTATTTCGTCGAGACGGCGCAGATGCTCTTCGACCTCGCAGTCGAGGTGAAGCAACGCGTGGGCGTGCGCATCGAGTTTCTCAACCTCGGCGGCGGCATCGGCATCCCGTACCGGCCCGAGCAGACCGCCGTGGACCTCGCGTACGTCGGCCAGGCGATCCAGACCGCCTACGAGCGCACGCTCGTGCCGGCCGGACTCGCGCCGATGCGCCTCGCCATGGAATGCGGACGCATGATCGCCGGCCCGTACGGGTACCTCGTCAGCCGCGTGCTGCACAAGAAGGCCATCTACAAAAACTACGTCGGCCTCGATGCGTGCATGGCCAATCTCATGCGCCCCGGGCTCTACGGATCTTACCACCACATCACGGTGCCGGCTCGCGAGGGCGGCGCGCGCAAGGTGTACGACGTCACCGGCTCGCTGTGCGAAAACAACGACAAGTTTGCCGTGGACCGCGAAATCGCCGACCCGCAGATCGGCGACCTGGTCGTCATCCACGACACCGGCGCCCACGGCCACGCGATGGGTTTCAACTACAACGGCAAGCTGCGCTCGGCGGAGATCCTCTGGCAGGGCGGCACGAACTATAAACTGATCCGCCGCGCCGAGACGCTCGACGATCTGTTCGCCACGCTCGATTTCCCGGGCCTGCGCGGGTGATCCCGCCCCGGTGGCGCGCCATCCGAGGGCGTTGGCAATTTCAGGATACAAAAAGGCGGCCTCCGATCAGAGGCCGCCTTTTGCTTTGGAAACGAATCTCGTCCCGAATTACTTGCCGAGGAGATCAGCAACCATCGTGCGCTCTTCGACGAGCTCGGCGTTGGTGGCGGCGATCTTGGACTTGGCGAAGTCGTCCATGCTGTAGCTGGTGATGACTTCGTAGGAGCCCGGGGTGGTCGTGCGGACCGGGAGGCCGGCCCAGACATTGGCGTCGAAACCGTAGGCGCCATTGGACTTCACGGCGATCGAGTGGATGGCGCCGGGGGTCACGAGGCTGCGGACGTGGTCAACGAGGGCGTTGGCGGCGGAAGCGGCCGAGGAGAGGCCACGGGCGGCGATGATGGCGGCGCCACGCTTGCCGACGGCTTCGCAGAAGGGGCCCTGGAACCAGGCCGCGTCGTTGATGACCTGCGTCGCGGGCTTGCCGCCGATGGTGGCGTGCGCGAAGGCGGGGAACATGGACGGGCTGTGGTTGCCGTAGATGAAGATGTCCTTGACGGTGGTCAGGTCGACGCCGGCCTTCTTGGCGAGCTGGGCCTGGGCGCGATTCTGGTCGAGGCGGACCATCGCGGTGAAGCGGTCAGCGGTCAGGCGCTTGGCCTGGCTGGCGGCAATCATGCAGTTCGTGTTGGCGGGATTGCCGACCACGGCGACGCGGGCGTCGGCAGCGGCGACTTCGTCGATGACCTTGCCCTGCGCGGTGAAGATCTTGCCGTTGTCCTTGAGGAGGTCGGCGCGCTCCATACCCGGGCCGCGCGGCTTGGAGCCGACGAGGAGGGACCAGTTGGCATCCTTAAAGGCGACCTTCGGGTCGTCCGTGAGCACGAGGCCCTTGAGGAGGGGGAATGCGCAGTCGTCGAGTTCCATGGCAACGCCTTCGAGGGCCTTCATGACCTTCTCGACGGGGACTTCGAGCAACTGGAGGATGACAGGCTGCTCCGGGCCAAACATGGCGCCCGAGGCGATACGGAACAGCAGCGAATAGGAGATCTGGCCGGCAGCACCGGTGACAGCAACGCGAATGGGAGATTTCATAGGGAAAGGAGGAGTTTTAAGACGCAGAGATTGTCGAGCGCACGCAAGCCTTTAGCGGCGGCTTTGCGTGGATGTCAGGAAAAACGCGGTGCGAGAGTCTGGTGGGTTTCTCGGATGAGGGCCTCGGTGGTGGCCCAATCAATGCAGCCATCGGTGATCGAAACGCCGTAGCGGAGCTCGGAGACCGGCTTCGGGAAAGGCTGGTTGCCGGCGCACAGGTTGCTTTCGAGCATCGCCCCGATGAGGGTCTGAGCGCCACCGTTCACTTGGGTGAGCAGGGCACGAAGCACCTCGGGCTGACGCTCCGGGTGCTTCGCGGAATTGTCGTGGGAACAATCGACGAGGATCGACGCCGTGAGGCCGGACTTGGCGAGGAGCGCCTCGGTCTGGCGGATGTGATCCGCCGAGAAGTTGGGGCCAGCGGAACCACCGCGCAGGACGATGTGGCAATCCGGGTTGCCATTGGTGGTGACGGCCGAGGCGCGGCCCTCCAAATCGACGCCGAGGAAGGTCTGTGCCTGCCTGGCGGCCTTGATCGCGTTGATCGCCGCCTGAAGGGAACCGTCGGTGCCGTTCTTGAAACCGAGTGGCATCGAGAGGCCGGACGCCATCTGACGGTGCGTTTGCGACTCGGTCGTGCGCGCCCCGATGGCCGACCAACAAATCAAATCGGAGATGTACTGGGGTGTGATCGGATCAAGCAGCTCGGTCGCGGTGGGCAGGCCGATATCGAGCACTTCGCGCAGAAATGCGCGGGCCTGGCGGAGGCCGGACTCGATATCATGCGAGCCATCGAGGTGCGGGTCCATGATGAGACCTTTCCATCCAACGGTGGTGCGCGGCTTCTCGAAATACACGCGCATGACGATCAGCATGCGATCGGACACCTCACGAGCGAGCTGGGCGAGGCGCGATGCATACTCGCGGCCGGCCGCGCGATCATGGATGGAGCACGGCCCCACGATCAGGAGAAAACGCCGGTCCTTGCCGCGGAGAATATCGCGTATCTCGGCGCGGGCTTGGGTGATAAAATCAGCCTGGGATTCCGTCTTGGGCAACTCCGCGAGGAGCGCCGCCGGGGACGGCAGCGGACGGGTTTCGACGACATTGATATCCGAGGTTTTTTGCACAGCCGGTCACGGTGAAAAAGGCGACGGCACGGGGCAAGCACTCTCCGAGCCGACAAAGAAAAACCCCAGGCTCGCATGAGCCTGGGGCTGAGAAAAACGGAACGATTACTTGCGGGCCGGAAGGGCCGGCGGTTCGGCGAGGGCGCTCTCCGAGGTCCGGCTCGCGATCATGGCGGTCATGCGCTGGATCTCGAGCTCGGCATTGCGGCGGGCGATCTTGGCCGTTTCCACTTTCTTGAGCAACTGGAGGTACTCTTCGTTGGTCTGGTCGCGGAGCTTGCGGGCGGCCAACAACTCGAGATCGAGGCGGGCAATGTCCTTCGCCGCGGCGGCGGAAGCAGACTTGGCGCGATTGGTCTCGTCCAGAACCTTCTGGCCTTCAGCATCCCACTTTTCCTGCTTCTCGCGGGCCTTCTTTTCGTCCGCAGCCTTGCGCTCGGCGGCACGGGCGTCGGCATCCTCACGGGCCTTGGCTTCGAGAGCGGCTTTCGCGGCGGCGGCTTCGGCGTCCTTCTTGGCGATTTGCTCAAGGCGGATGGCCTGGGCCTTCTTCGCCTCATCCACGTGCGCGAAGTAGAAGAACAGGAAGACCACCAAGCCGATGATCGGGAAAATAAAGTAGAGCCACTTTTTCATAGAGATAGCGTTTGGGGTGCTAGTTAGGATTTCTTGGCAGCGGCAGCGGCGCGCTCTTTGAGGATTTTATCAGCGGCTTCGATCTTCTCCAAAGTCTGGACGAGAGCACGGACGTTTTCCTGGGCCTTGACGACGTAGGTCTGCTGGAATGCCTCTTCCGAAATAGCGAGTTTCTTGTCGGCTTCGATGGCGGCGATTTCCTTCTTCACCGCTTCGATTTCGCGGTTCAGACCCTTGACCTGATCGAGCAACTTGCGCTCCTCGGCTTGAGCGAGACGCTGGGCCTCATAGCTCTGGGCGCGCTCCTCTTGAGCCTTCTTTTCGAGGGCCTCCTTCTCGAGCTTCTGCTGCTTGCGGGCTTCTGCCTGCTGATTGGCCTTGTCGATCGCGTCGCGGCGCTCCTGCTCCTCCTTGCGGAGCTTAGCGATATGAGCCTCGCGAGCTGCCACCTTCTTGGCCTCCATCTCCTTGTTGTAATCGGTTCTGAAATTCCAGTAGTACCCACCAAAGACCAGCGTCGCGATCAGTGGCACGAAAAGATAAGCTTTGTTCATGGTAGATTAGTGTAAAGGGGTTAGCGCTGCTTGCGTTGAGCTTCGACGGCTTTGCGGATCTTCTCTTGGTCCTCAAGACCCACGAGAATGGCCTCGCGCATCTTGGGGTAATTGGGTTCGTTGACGCCGGCGGGGATCAGGGCGATCGCTTTGTCGATGGCGGCCAAGGCCTCTTGGTACTTGCGCATTTCGTAGCAAAGGAAGGCGACGAAATAGTGAACCTTGTAGGCGGTCTGGCCCAAATCGCCCTTGGTGACGGCGAGCTTGGCAGACTCGAGCGCGTCGTTGTAGCGGTCGATTGAGTAGTAGGCGTTGGCCGCCTGGAAATAAAGCTGGCCGGCATTGGGAAAGCGAGCGGCGGCGCGCTTGAGGACGTCGATCGACTTCAGCTCCTTGTTCAGTTGCTGGTAGCAGAAGGACAGCATCTCGTAGTTGCGCTGTTCGTGCTCGATTGCGCCCGACTTCAGACCGGCTTCCATCAGCTCCGCGGCTTTCGTGTACTGCTGGATGTTAAAGTAGAGGCTGAAGAGGGAGTATTGGTCCTTCGGGGTGTTCATCTGCCCGACGGCTTGCGCACGCTCCAAGGCGAGAATCGCGCGGACGTTGTACGGGAGAGAGTCTTTTTCCTTGGCTTGGGCACCAGCGAGGTTGACGTAGCAGCCAAACAGCTGCTGCCAGTACTGGCTGTTGCTCGGGTACTGCGAGACCAGAAGTTCAAGATACTCCGCCATCTGGGCGTAATCGGCGAGCTCTTGGGCACAAGCCACCATGAGCATGTAGAAGGGCTCCTTCGGGCGGATCGTATCCTGCAAGGCGCGCAAGGTCTGAGCTTGGGCACGCTTCACATAGGTGATCTTCTGCGCCTTCGTCGCCGGGGCGTCGCCATAGGATTGGGCGATATTGAAAAGGACCGACGCGTAGAACTGGAGCTGATCGATGGTCGGCTTGGCCGTAAGTGCGTCCCACTTTTCAATGTGCTCCAAGGCCTTGAGGAAGTAAGTGCGCTGATCTTCGGCAGACCGCTTCACCGTGACCCCTTCCGAGTAGTAAAGCTGGGCGAGCAGGTAGGTCAGCTCGGCATTCTGCTTGTTTTCGAAGTAGCCAAACTGCGTCGAAATGCGGAGGGACTCCTCCATGCAAGGGATGGCTTTGGCGAACTCATTACGGCTCAGGTAAACCTGGACCTTGGTGTTGAGCAAAACGGCCTGGTCATAGCTGCCTGGCTTGGCTTTGGCGTACACCTTATCGATGATCACCAGAGCCTCGTCCCACTTCTTCTCGTCGAAGAGCGGACGGACTTTGCCCAGTTGTTCACCGACTTCATCCGACAAATAGGGGCGCTCCTTCTCTTCAGCCGACACGAGTGCAGCGGCGCAAGAGAAGCATGCCAGAAAGGCAACGGCGCGGAAACCCCGTCCAACGATGGGTGATGAGAATATCACAGAGAAAGCGCTCACGGTTGTTTAGTCGTTGTCTTTGAGGTTGAAGATAAGCGGAACGCTCATGCGGGTGTTGACGGCTTTGCCGCCCTTCTTACCCGGACGGAACTTCCATTTCTGAATAGCCATCAAAGCGTTGGCCTCGAATTCGCGATGGGAAGAGCGAATGACGTACGGTTCGCGGACTTCGCCATTGGTGTCGCAGATGAAGCCGATGACGACCTCGCCATTGATGCCTTGGCGGCGCATTTCGTATGGATAGTTCGGAGCGATCTGCACACGAACGATCGGGCGCTGATCCAAATCTTTTAGATTAAAGACATTGCCCATCTTGGCCGCAACTTGCGTCGGACGTGTTTGCGGAATCACCATCGCAGCAGCGCTGGTCTTCACGCCTTCCGGCGGCGGGGGCTGAATCTTTTGCACAAACGAATCCATCGTGATCGTCTGCGGCACATCCGTCTGAGACGGCGGAGCAAAATCGACGCGGGTGTTTTCGACCGGGGCGTCCGAGACTTCGGTGGACGGCTCAGGCTCTTCCGGCTCGATTTCCGGCATGGCCATCAGTTGGAGAGAAGGGATCTCTTCCTCCACAACGACCGTCTTTTTCCCTGAGCTCTCGAAGATCTTGCTGCCGAACAAAAATCCGACGTGGAACAGGATCGATGCCAGAATACCAATGATAAGATCGCGACGCATGGCGTTTAGCTTGTTTGGGTTGCTTATTTACCCGTCGGGCGGACCTGCGTTTCGAC
>MWDT01000103.1 GCA_002070825.1 Verrucomicrobia bacterium ADurb.Bin122 | reverse complement strand
ATCCACCTGGTCAGCTGCAAAGTCCGAGGAGCATTTCGGATTCAAACGTTGGGGGAATGGCCATTTCGGCGTCGACGCCGAGGGCTTCGTGCAAGTCCAACCCCTTTGCGATAATCGCTCCATCCGCATCATGGATGTCGTCAACGAGGCGCATGAGATGGGCCTGCGCGGTCCCATGGTCATCCGCTTCCAGGATCTGCTGCGCCAGCGCGTCGTGCAGCTCAACGAGATGTTTCGCAAGGCCATCAAGGAAGAGGGCTACAAGGGTGAGTATCGCGGTGTCTTCCCAATCAAGGTAAACCAGTTGCGCGAGGTGATCGACGAGATCGTCGCCGCCGGCAAGGACTACAACTACGGCATCGAGGCCGGCTCCAAGCCCGAGCTCATGATCGCCCTCGCCATGCACGAGGGGCACAACCGCCTGATCGTTTGCAACGGCTACAAGGACGACGACTACATCCGCCTCGCGCTCATCGCCCGCAAGCTCGGCAAGAAGATCGTCATCGTCGTCGAACAGCTTTCCGAGATCGATGGAATCATTCGCCTCTCCACCGAGATGGCCGTGAAGCCGATGATCGGCTTCCGCGTGAAACTCCAGACCCGCGGCGAGGGCAAGTGGTCGTCGTCGTCTGGCGACAACGCCAAGTTCGGCCTCAACACCGCCGAAATCCTCTTCGCCTGCGAAAAGCTCCGCGCCGCCAAGCTCACGCAATGCCTGCGCCTCGTGCATTTCCACATCGGCTCGCAGGTGCCCAACATCATCACGATCAAAAACGCCGTCGTGGAGGCCTGCCGGTTCTACTGCCAGCTCGCCAAGATGGGCTTCCCGATGGGCTACCTCGATATCGGTGGCGGCCTCGGCATCGACTACGATGGCTCGCGCACCAACTTCGAGAGCTCGATGAACTACTCCATGGAGGAGTACGCCCGCGACGTCGTGCACAACGTCCGCGAGATCTGCCTCGGCGCCGGCGTGCCCGTGCCCGACCTCGTCAGCGAGAGCGGCCGCGCCGTCGTCGCCCCGCACTCGATGCTCGTCGTCGAGGTGTTTGAACGCATCAACAAGCGCGAATCGCTCGGCCAGCAGCACCAGCCCAAGGTGAAGCACAAGGTCGTGACCGACATGGAGGTCATGTTGAAAAACAAGGCCAAGCTCGGCCGCCTCGAGCGTTTCCACGACGCCCAGCAGAAAAAGGAAGAGGCCTTTTCGCTCTTCAACCTCGGCTACCTCGACCTCGAAAACCGCGCCGCCGCCGAGCAGCTTTTCTGGCAGATCTGCGAACAGATCGACAAGGAGGGCCGCGACTCCGGCTACCAGCCCGAGGAGCTCCACGAGCTCTCAAAGCTGCTCGCCGACCAGTACGTCTGCAACTTCTCCGTCTTCCAGTCGCTCCTCGATCACTGGGCGCTGAAGCAGCTCTTCCCGATCGCGCCGCTGCACCGGCTCAACGAAAAGCCCACCGTCAACGCCACGCTCGTGGACATCACCTGCGACTCCGACGGCAAGATTTGCAGCTTCATCGATCTGCAGGACACGAAGGACTACCTCACGCTGCACCCGCTCAACAACAAGCCCTACTACCTCGGCATCTTCCTGACCGGCGCGTACCAGGACATCATGGGCGACCTGCACAACCTCTTCGGCCGCGTCAACGAGGTCCACGTCTTCCTCGAAGACGATGAGCCCAACGGCTTCTACATCGAGGAGGCGCTCAGCGGCAGTCGCATCGCCGACGTCATCGAAGGCGTGCAGTACAAGCAGGAGGAGCTCTGCCGCCGCATGAAGGCGCAGATCGACCACGCCACGCACAAGGACATCGTGAAACCGCGCGAAGGCGTGCGCCTGCTGGAGCTCTACGAGAGCCAGATGCTCAACAAGACCTATCTCAACACCGACCGCAGCACACCGAAGCGCCGTCCGCGGCAGATCTGAGGCGGTCGCGCCGCGAAAGGGCCGATGAGTTTTTCCTGCCCGCACTACGACATCAATCGCGACTATTGCGTGCGCACGCGTGCGGCGTGCGTGCCCGGCCGCCCTGGCTGCGTGTTGCAGCACAACTCGACCTTCGCCGTCCCGCCGGCGCTGCGGATTGCTCCGGAGCCGTCGTCACCAATGCAGGCTCCGGCTCCAGCGAAAGTCAGCCGGCGCGGTACGTCGAAAAGCGGCAAAGCGCCCGCGGATTCTCCGGCTCCGGTCGTCGCAAAAAAACGCCGCGAATCAAAGCGCACTAGCTAGGTTTCGTTGGTGAAAAACAAAACGCTCCGTCCCGGGGTATGGGACGGAGCGTTTGAGCAGGCGCAAGGGTCTGGGCCGTCAGTGCGCGTTTTTCGCGGATTCCTTCGGCCGGTTGTCCTGCGCGAGGAGGATGACGAAACCGATGATGGGGGTCAGGATGACGCTGGTCCAGAAGTTGCCCCAGAAGCCAAACTTTCCGTATCGGCCGAGGAGGGCGATCAGCCAGCAGGCCAGGACGTAGAGAATGACTCCGGCAAAAGGTACGGCGATCATCATGACTCCGGTGGAAGGGTTCGGACCTGGGGCTTAGTTGGCGGCTTACTGAGTGGCCGTCGCAACCTTGTCTTTGCCTTCCTCGAAGAACTTCTTGTAGGCGGCCTTCATCTTCTCGGGTTTGAAATCGAGGAGGGTGCCGCCGGATTCGAAGTGCATGATAAAGACTTTGCCCGTGGCGTAGGTGACGGCGCCGGCGGCGGTCGGAAGCGCGACGGTGGCGGCCAAGGGGCCGACGAGGGGGAGAATCTTCATCGCGCTGAAGAGCACGCCGGTGCCGAGCGGGACGATGCCGAGGCCGGCGATGAGCGAGGAGACGAGGCTCTTGGCGCGCTGTTCCTTGAACTCGACGCCGTAGACCTTGGAGATCTCGTTGATCATCTTCACCTGAGCGGCAATGATCGCGACGATATCGAGGCCGATGATTGGGATGAGGCCGCCGCCTGCGCTCCACAGGGAGTAGCGTTTGGTGAGTTTGAGGGCCTGTTGTTCTTTGGTAAGAGTCTCCGGCTGGACGGTAGGCTCGATGATGGCGGTCGGGGCTTCAGTGCTCATGTCGATGTTGTTTAACAGTGGTGGTTACACTTCCTCGGGAAACTTTAGGTATAGCTTACGTTGGTTAGTGTCAAATGGTTGTTGAGGGAGGGCGTTTGCGCTTGGTGGAAGGGGGCACGTAGTCCATGAGGCGACCATATTCCATCATGTAGACTTTGTCAGCGACGTGGAAGTAGTGGTCGTCGTGGGTGACCGCGAGGATGGTTTTGCCTTCGGCGACCATCTGGCGGAGGAGGACTTCGTAAAAGAATTTGCGGAAGAGGGGGTCCTGGTCGGCGGCCCATTCGTCGAAGAGGTGGATGGGGCGGTCGTCGAGGGTGCTCATGATGAGCGAGAGGCGTTTGCGCTGGCCTGTGGAGAGGTCGAGGTTGGTGACGCGGCCGTTTTCGATGCCGGTCTTGTCGGCGAGCTCCATGCGGGTGAGCAGTTCGGCGATGCGTTTCTCATCGACCTTGTTTTTGCCGAGGATGCGTTTGAAGAGGTGAAAGTCGGTGAAGATGGGCGAGAATAGCTCTCGGAGCATGGTGACGTTGCCGTCGTGGATTTCCTCTCCGTTGAGCAGGAGGCGGCCTCCGCTGGGGCGGTAGAGGCCGGTGAGCATCTTGAGAAGGGTGGATTTTCCGGAGCCGTTGCCGCCGACGATGAAGACGATCTGGCCGGCCTTGAGCTCGAAGTCTGCGGGTTGGATGCGGAAGGGATGGCGGCCTTTGGCGGGGTATTGGAATGAGAGGGCTTCCGCGCGGAGGTGTTCGAACTGGGCCGGTGGGGAAACGAAGTCCGTGGGCTCGTGGGCGCCGGCGTGCTCGGCGATGCGCCGGTCGATGGCGTTTTCGAGTTCGTAGATGTTGACGATGTTGGCCTCGGCTTTGGCGAGTGCGGGGACGGCCATGATCACGTCGGCGAGGGGGCCGGCGGAGAAGAGCACGATGGGGACGAGGATCGAGACGATGGAGGTCTCGGAGGGGGAGATGATCGGGAGGATGAAGATGAGGCCGGCGAGGGTGAAAAAGACGTAGGTGTGGGCGATGAGCAGGGAGTGGTTCAGGGCTTTGCCGGCGGCGACGCGGTGGGTGTTGGTGGCGTGGACGACGGTTTCGATCTCCTCCTTGAAGTAGTCGGTGCGTTTGTCGCGGTTGAGTTTGAGCTCCTTGAAGCCGGCGAGGAAGCCGTTGAGGTTGTCGAAAAATTCGTTTTCGCGGGTGGTGGCGCGGCCGAGTTCTTCGCCGACGCGGCGGCTGTGGCGCATGTAGTAAACGATCACGACGGCAATGAGCCCGGAGATGATCAGGAGGGCTTTCATCGAGATGAAGGCGATGAGCACCAGGGTGAATCCGAGCATGACGAGCGCGGAGCTGGCGTTGATGACCATGCCGGCGGACATGGAGATGCTGACGGCGTCGCTGGAGAGGGTGGCGTAGATGCGGCCTTTATCGAGGCCTTCGAAGGGGAGGAGATCGGTGTCGCGCAGCTTGCCGAGGATGCGCAGGCGGAGGCGCTCGATGATGTCTTCGAGGATGGTGGTCGTGCGGTTGAGCACGAGTTCCTTGGTGATCCAGTAGCCGACGATGCAGCCGCAGAAAAGGAGGAGACTGGAGAAGTCGACCTTGCCGGGTTTGAGGGAGCCAACGGCGGCGGTGGCGACGGTCACGCCGACGCCGTTGATGAGGCCGGCCAGGACGATGGCGACGATGATGGGGGCGCGGAAATCCGTGGATTCCTTACGAATGAAATCGAGGAAGTGTTTCATCTCAGTTGATCGGGATGATCTTGATTTTGCTTTGGTCGATCGTGGCCGATTTGATCTCCGCCCAGGCTTGATCGTAGAGGGCCTGTTCATCGGCGGTGAGGGCGCGCATGTGGATCAGCTTTTCGGGGGCGGCGATCATGCAGCTGGGGCCGTTGATGAGGAAACGATTCGCATATCGCATGCTGCGCAGGTTGACCGAGGCGTACATGGATCGGTTGGCGACGAGCATGGAGACATAGGGGTGAAGGAGGTATTCGATGAGGACGGCCGCGGTCTCCGGAGCGCGGCTGGCCTTGGGGACGACAAAACCGTCCACGGAGACGATGCAGGTGCCTTCCGGGAGGAGGAAACGGCAGGAGGGATTGTCTTGGAGGATGTCGGCGGCGGTGCCGCTCCAGGTGACTGCGAGCAGGGTGTCCTTGGCCTGCATCTCCTGTTTGATTTTGCTGTAGGGGACGAATCGGACTCCGAGCTCGCGGACGTTGAGCAGGAGGATCTGTTTGGCTTTTTCGATGGTTTCCGGTGTCGGGTTTTCCGGATCGAGTCCGGCGAGGAGCATGATCGCGGCCATGGCGTAGCGCTGGTCGTCGGGTAGGGCGACGCGGCCGTAGATGTAGTTGTTGTTCTTTTGGGCGGGAACGTAGTCCCAGTCGCGCGGGAATCCGCTGAGGTAGTCGATGTTGAAGGATATCCCGAGGGTGGCGTAGTCGTACGGGACGAAGTACCGCATCTGCGGATCCGCGGCCTTATTGAGGATGGTGGTGTCGATATAGCGGTAGATGAACTCGTTTTGGCGGGGGATAAGCTGGAGCCGGTTTTCCTGCCGCATACGGTTGCTCATGTATTGGCTGAGCATGATGAGGTCCCATTTGTCCGGGTGCTCGGAGAGGAGCCGGTAGGCGTCGTCGTCGCTGCCGAAGGTGTCTACCTCGATCTTTATTCCGTAGCGTTCGGTGAAGCTGTCGAAGACTGCGTGCATGTCCACATCGGCAAAGACGAGGACGCGCAGCGTGTCGGCGTGCTGGCGCGGCATTTTGGGGTAGGGGTCCTGGGCGAGGCCGTGGGTAGCCTCACGGTCGAGGTCCTCTTGATAGCAGCCGGCGAGGAACAGGGCGCAAAGTGCGACGAGGCTGAGCCACCAGCCGAGTCGGGCGGGGCGGTTAGGGGTTCTTGCGCTCATTCAGATCTCCTTGGCGTGCGGGCACGCGACCGGTTTCGAGGAGTGCTTTCGTCTCCTTGCTCAGGGTGGATTCGACTTCGAGGGGCTTTGCCGGCGGGGGGGCCTCGGGGGCGTCGCTGGGCAGATTGTAGAGGAGGGGCAGGCCATTGTCGCGGTTGCCGAACATCAGCAGCTTGCTGTTGTTGGATTTGGCGAGCTCGACGGTGCCCTCGATGCCGTAGAAGTTGAGGTAGTCCTTGAACATCCCGCCCTCGGCGGCGATGCGCTGGAAGTCGCGGATACCGCCCGCTTCGACGCGTTTGCGGTCCGCCTCTTTCTTTTCCTTGATGAGGATGTAGTCGTACTGGAGCGAGAGCTGCTCGGCGGTGAGTTTCTTCTCGATGGCCGTGCGGACCATCTCGGGAAGTGTCATGCGCTTGATGAGCAGATCGTCCAGGGTGATGTCGCGCTCGCTCAACGAGGCCATGGCGCCCTGCCGGATGATCTGCAGCAGGTAGCCTTCGGAGGTGTAGATTTCCTCGGGGAGGTAGTTGGCGACGACTTTGCGCACGTGTGCCTGGACCTCGGGTTTTACGATCTTCTCGACGTAGTCCGGGCCGATCTGCTGGTGGAGCACCGGCAGGGTTTCCCGCACGGGCTGATAGCGGATGGAGATTTCGAAATGGATCGGCAGTCCGTCCTTCGACAGCGCGTCGAACTCGTGCGGGATCTGCTGCACGCGCACGTCGTACACGTAGAGTTTATCCCACGGCCAGATGACCTGCAGACCTTCGTTGTAGATGCGGTCGATCTTGGTGCCGCCCTCGAACATCTTCCAGATGACAGCTTCCTGGCCGGGGCGCACGAGGATGAACATGCGGCTGAAGAAGACCACGAGGAAGAGCAGGCCGAGCAGGAAGATCAGCAGGAAATAGTTGCGGACGGTCTTGCGGCTGCGCTGCCAGTTCTCGGCGATGCGGGCTTTCCACCCGGTCGATTCGGTGACGTTTTCCATTTGATAAAGGGAGGTGGGGCGTTGCCACAGGGTGGCGTGTTATGGATAAGGGGTTTCTGACAATCTGCGGGTGAGGTGCGAGGCCAAAACGTTCACGTGCGGCGCGTCGGTCATCGTGTAGTGGGTGCCCTGGCTCGGCACGATTTCGATACCGCCGCCCGCGAGCGGAATCCAGGCGAGCTCCGGCGTCCGCGCGAGCAGCGAGCTGTGTTGTGTGGCCTTGTAATAGAAGATGCGCGCGGCGTGCGGCGTGGGCCGCCATTCCCACATGTTGGCCAGATTGCGTTGGAAGATCGTGAGCTGGCGCTCCAGATCGCGCCGAGTTGTCCCCTCCATCGGTCCGTGGCGCAACAAATCCAGCATCCAGACCATGCGCTGCTCGTGGTCGAACGGCTGGAGCTGCGCCAGCGCCGTTTCGTAGGTGGTGCCGCCATAGCCTTGCGCCACGTAGGCGAGAATCTCGACCTCGCCTTCGATCCGCTCCGGCATGTGCCCGGGCCCGGGGCTGTCGAACATCGCAACCGGCACGACATGCCCTTCCTCCCGGTAGAATCGCGCCATCTCGTAGGCCACGATGCCGCCGTACGACGTGCCGCCG